>NZ_JAPWAL010000017.1:0-45109 GCF_041432905.1 Rothia sp. 27098_8_161
AATCAACCATTATCAACGCAAGCGTTGAGCAGGTTATCGAGGCATTCTCTAACGAGGATTTCGCACGCTTCGTATGCTCCGAGATTGGCGTGGAATTCGGTAGCTTCTCCGTTTCCGGTGACACCTCCGCTGAGTTCACCGCAACCACCGAGCGTACCGTGCCCGCCGAGCGCGTGCCGGACATCGCTCGTAAGTTCGTCGGCAACGGCGTTGCTATGACCCAGGTGGACACCGTAAGCGCACCGGCTGCTGACGGCTCCCGCACTGTTTCTACCGAGGTCAAGGTCAACGGCATGCCCGTGTCCGCTCAGGCTACTCAGAAGCTGACCCCCGAGGGTGAGCAGACCCGCCTGGACGTCAACGGTGAAGTCTCCTGCTCCATCCCGCTGGTGGGCAAGAAGATTGCAGTCGCTGCTGAGCCGCAGGTTGGCCGTGTGCTGAAGGTTCTGGGCTCCTCCGCTGAGAAGTGGCTGGCACAGCGCTAAAGCTTATAAGACGCTCACCTTTGAGGTGTAGCTGATATACCGCGAATATGCAGAGGATCTCCGCTGTAAGTACTTACGGCGGGGATCTTCTTTGTGTCTCTTCATGAATCTTATGAGCTCTAACGCACCTATGAAGGGGTAGGGGTGTTAGGGGGCGATAATCGCTTCGGAGTATTCACGCTCACCAAGCAGCTCAGCGAAGCGGCGCATCTCTACGCGCAGATCGTGTTCTGCTTCGAGCAAATCAACGACCTTGCACAGCTTGGTACTGGAGGTGTGCTCGGTGTAGGGGAAATAGTGTACTTCCACACCGACCTCTGCGAAGCGTGCTTCCAGGGCGTTGCCTTTTTCGGTACCCTTCCAGTCGTCGCCCTTGAAGAAGATATTGAAGGGCTTCTGCTTCCAGGTTTTGAGCTTGTCGGGGGTGGTTTCGATGTGCACTTCGTCCACGTAGTCGATGTGGCTGACGATGGCGGCACGCTCTTCGATGGGGATGACGGGGCGACGGCCCTTGGTCATTTCCAGAACGTCATCGTGCACGACGCCTGCAATGAGGTAGTCGCAGTTTTCCTTAGCCTTGCGGAGAATCTCGAGGTGGCCGTAGTGGAAAAGGTCGTAGGCGCCAGCGGCGTAGCCAATAATCATGGGGCTTCCTTGTGGTTGGTAGCGGCGATAGTTATTCCGGTGTGGTTGAAGTATCGGAGGGGTGAGAAATATAACCGATATCTGTAGTGAAAACACGAGAATTAGCGAAGAATGTTTACCACTGAGAAAATACTCTCTCTAAGCTGTTTTTCTTCTCGCTATCACATGAGAATATGCGGGTCCGAAAAGAGTTTCTCGAGGGTGCTGGTTGGGTGCCCTTCGTCCTTTTATTTTACCAGTCACCTTTTTGAAGGAAAAAGGAAAAGATATAAATATGAGGCGGATACAGAGTAGTATCCACCTCATATTTTCATCATATTGATTTATATCGAAGAAATCTTATATCAAGAAAGAGTAGGGTATAGATTCTCGACTCGAGTCTTGTTCGGCGCTCACCGCTAAAAGTTCATCGAAAAGCATTACATATCCATGCAATATATTGTCGATGGCTCCATTCGATATTTTCGATTGGTGTTCAAATATTGGTTACTTACCGAACAATCCAGCCTATCCTCTCGGCAAAGAATTAGCTCTTTGCGGCTGCTTCCTTAGTAGCTTCCTCAACCGCAACCCACGAAAGCATCGCGCACTTCACACGTGCCATGAACTTCGAAACGCCGGAGAAAGCCGCCATATCGCCGTACTCCTCTTCGTCCAGGGTCACCTTACCGCGCGAGCGCAGCATCTCGCGGAACGCATCCACGTGACTCTGCAGCTCAGAGGTGGTCATACCGGGAGCCATTTCAGAAAGCACAGAGGCGGCAGCCATGGAGATGGAGCAACCATCACCTTCCCAGGAGATCGACTCAATGGTCTTCTCGCCGTCCTTCAGCTCGTCAGAGAGCACCACGCGCAGGTTGATTTCGTCGCCGCAAGTGGGGTTGTACTGGTGGTTATCGGCGCTTGCATGGCCGACGGGTACCTCTACGAGGTGCTCGCCGCTGCGCTGCTTAGAATGCTCCAAAATAATTTCCTGGTACAGGGATTCAAGAGACACGGTGATCTTCTTCCGTCAGTTGGTCTGTCTGAAAAATTGGGACGTTAGCTTCTAACGCATCTGCTTCAAAAGCCGAAGTAGGGGCGCACCTTGGCAAGTGCTTTCAGAAAAGCATCCACATCTTCAGTGGTGTTGTAGATGTAGGTGGAGGCGCGGGTCGAGGCGGTCACGCCTGCGCAGCGGTGCAGCGGCTGGGCGCAGTGGTGACCCACGCGCACGGCGATGCCCTGGGTGTCGAGCAGCTGACCCACATCATGCGGGTGCACACCCTCAATAGCGAGGGATACCAGGCCGGCACGTTTGGTGGGGTCGGTGGGCCCGAGCAGGCGCACACCCTCAATCTTCTGAAATCCCTCAACCAGGCGGGCACCCAGTTCGTGTTCCCACGCCTCAACATTCTCCATGCCCAGGTGCTGCAGGTAGCGCACAGCAGCAGCAAAAGCGACTGCCTGCGAGACACGCTGGGTACCTGCCTCAAACTTGATGGGGGCGGGCATGTACTCGGCATCCTGCAGACCCACGCGGGTAATCATGGAGCCACCGGTCAGGAAGGGCGGCAGAGCTTCGAGCAGTTCAGCACGGCCGTAGAGGGCACCGATACCGGTGGGTGCCAGCATCTTGTGGCCGGAGAACGCCGCGAAGTCAACATCCAGGGCGTGGAAGTCTACGGGCATATGCGGTACGGATTGGCAGGCGTCCAGTACGACGAGCGCGCCATACTTGCGTGCCATGGCGACCATGCGGGGCACATCGGTAATCGCGCCGGTCACGTTCGAGACGTGGGTGAAGGCCACGATGCGGGTCTTCTCGTTGATGATGCTCTCGGCTGCCTCGTAGTCGAGCTGGCCGTCCTCGGTGGAGGGGATGTGGCGCAGAGTCGCGCCGGTACGCTGTGCAAGAATCTGCCAGGGGATGAGGTTCGCGTGGTGCTCAATCTCCGTGGTGACGATTTCATCGCCGGGCTTCAGCACGAAGCGCTCAGCGGCGGAACCGCCGATGCCCTGGGAGGCATTGCCGATGGAGTAGGCAACCAGGTTTAGCGCCTCGGTTGCGTTGGAGGTCCACACGATTTCTTCCTCAGTGGCACCGACGAAGTTCGCGACGGTGATGCGCGCATCCTCAAACAGGTCGGTTGCTTCGACCGCGAGAGTGTGGGCGCCGCGGTGTACGGCAGAGTTGGCGTGCAGGTAGAAGTCGCGTTCTGCGTCGAGAACCTGAAGGGGTTTCTGGCTGGTCGCCCCCGAATCCAGGTAAATCAAAGGGTGCCCGTTAACCTCAGTGTTGAGGATCGGGAAGTCCTGGCGAAGCTGGCGTACGATGTCGTCGCTCAGCGGGGTATTGGCGGGGGTGGAGTATTCAGCCACGGGTACCTTCTTCTCTCGCTCATACGCTCCACGGGTCGGGTATTTTCCCGTCGTGGAGCGTATAACGTCATTCTTTTCTAGCTTATTCCCTCATCTGGCTCTTGCATAGTTAGGTAGAGCCTAGTTCACGCATCGGCCCGCATCATGCGTTACCTCAGTTCAGCATTTACTCGGTACGGGTCATACGGCTAGGAGCCTGCTCCGTGGTAGCGCTGCTGGGTTGCCAGCAGGCCTTCCTTCACGAGCATCATGGTTGCATCCGCTGCGTTTGAGATGAGGAAGGGCAGGTCCTTCGCTTCGGTGCTGCTGAAAGGCTTGAGCACGAAGTCTGCGGTGTCCATGCGTCCGGGAGGACGACCGATGCCGGTGCGAACACGGTAGTAGTCCTTGGTACCCAGCGCCTTAGTGATATCGCGCAGACCGTTATGACCGCCCTCTCCCCCACCAATCTTGAGCTTAATGGTGTCGAAGGGGATATCCAGTTCATCGTGCACCGCGATGATACGGTCGGGGTTAATATCGTAGAACTGGGCTAGAGCCGATACCGGGCCGCCCGAGGTGTTCATATAGGTCAGGGGCTTGGCCAGCACTACCTTGGGCCCGCCTATACCCAAACGTCCTTCCAGCACCTGGGCGCGCGCGCGTCCGTGCTTCTTGAAGCCACCGCCTACTTCACGCGCCAGTTCATCAACCACCATCTGGCCGATGTTATGGCGGGTTTTCTCGTACTCCGGGCCCGGGTTCCCCAGACCAACAATGAGCCACGCATCAGACATATCTTCGCCCTTTCCACGGCGCTGTAAAAGGTTTTTAGAAAATTCATGGACTACACCATTCTATGAGTATGGCCCGCTACCACCTCAGAAGAGAGGTAGCGGCGGGCCATCCACAAATCGCTGTTGCGCTAGGCGCAGGGCGCGGTCTAGTGCTTTGAGTTATCTGAGTCGTGAGCTTCGCCAGCCTGATCTGATTCCTCGGAAGCTTCAACGATGTCACCCTCGGGTGCGTTTTCGCCTTCTTCACCGGGCTCGGGAACGTCGAGTTCCTCGGGCTCAGAAACGTTAACGATCAGCAGTTCAGCGTCTGCAACCAGGGTTACGCCTGAGGGCAGTTCAACGTCTGATGCCAGAACGTGAGCGCCAGCTTCGCGGCCTTCGATGGTCACGGTCAAAGCTTCGGGTGCCTTCAGTGCGTCAGCTTCAACCAGAAGAACGGTTTCTTCCTGGTTAGCAACGGCGCCAACAGCGGGCTCGCCTTCAACGTGTACAGGAACCTCAATCTCAACGCGCTCGCCGCGCTTAACGGTCAGCAGGTCGATGTGCTGCAGTTCGGGGCGGATTGCGTGACGCTGGATGTCCTTGATCATTGCGAGGTGTGATTCACCTTCGATGTCGAGGTCGAGGATAGCGTTGGGGACGCGGGCAGCCAGGGTGGTTGCGTGGCCGGGGAGTACTACGTGCTTGGGCTCTTCGCCGTGGCCGTAGATGACGGCGGGGATGTCGCCTGCCATGCGGATGCGACGCGCGTAGCCCTTGCCGAAGTCGCTACGTACGGTAGCTGAAATTTTGATGGTATCTGACATAAGTTGTCCACCCTTTCTTGGTTAGAAGTGATGCGCCAAGTGGAATAGGGACTGGCGCCAGAAATCTCTTTCCAACCAGCCACCGTCAGTTACGGACCTACACGTTTCGTGTATTCCACCGCCTTGGCCAAGACAATATTGTACAGGTGCCCGGCTCTATCTTCAAGGGCCGGGAACCTGTGATATGGCGCTTTTCACGCCTTTTATGCTGAATAGCATCAGCATGAGCGCTGCGAGGGTGGCGGACGTCCGTTCCCCTCGCAGCGATACTAACCTTAGAGTACAAACCTTGGAACGCTGACTTTAGGAGGCGTTCGCCTTCAGAATCGACACAAGGTGCTCAATCCTTCGAGCAACTACCCGGGAATACAAATTCTCAGTCATAAATCTACGAGCCCGCTCTGAAGCAGCTGCCAATTCACTAGGAGCGCGAAGAATCCCATCAATCTTTTGAGCTAGTTGCTGAACGTCGCCCTGAGGAACAGACCAAGCCATTTTTTGAGAGACCAGAAAGTCTAGCGTTTCATTGGAGAATCCAATAATGGGAACTCCCTGCCCAAGGGTTTCATAATATGTCATCGAGGGGTCACCCTGCAGATGAGGCATAACCATCAAATCAATATTCTTTTGAACAAACGGCTCCCATTCATCCTTATAGGACATAAAACCTTTATACACAATATTAGGGGCGCCCTTTTCAAGAATCTCCTGTCTATCCGGCCCATCTCCAATGAGATAGAAAACAATTTCAGGATTTAGGTTATATACAGCCCATGATATATCAGCTATATACTTTGACCCCTTCAATGGAGATATATTTCCCGAAAATGCAATTGACTTCAAGGATTTATGAAAATCCTTCTTTTCAGCAACATCGTCAACGCGATGGTCAAAATACAAGAATGAGTTCTTGGAAAGGTTGCCGTATGATTCAAATGCCGCAGGACCATTGCACTGAATACCCGCAGATTTACGCATCATTTTTCGGGTCGCAAGTTCCCCCTTCCAGAGACCAAGGTATGCCCGAAGAGTATCCATCACTCCGACTTTTCCGTTTCGCGATGATTCAGCGTGGAAGATAGCGTAACGAATCCGTCGCGTAACTTCGGCAATATACACAACTTTACAAGGCAAGGACAGGAAACGCTCTGCACCCTTTTTACCAAGAACTAGGGCGACAACGTTACCCTTGGCGCTCTGCAGATACTCATCTGCAGATTCCTTTCTGAGGTTAATATCATCCTTCGAGAACCTCCTACAGGTCGAAGGATTTAGACATGTTCGAAAATCAATAACACCCCCTTCAGTAACTACAGTAAACTTCACCTCAGGATAGTTTTCTTCAAGAAAATCCTTATACGCTTTATATCCCACGAAGCTACGTTCATAGATATAAAAACCATCAGAATCTTCAAAAGCATTTCCGGGATCAACAATAACAATCTCACCCAGGCTATCAACAGCCATAGTCTCCTCCAATATGAATGAATACAGTTGTATAGGTGTTAGATTACATTAAATCAACGATTTATGTATACCTGAATAAATCTATATTCGTACACCCTATTACTTATACCCCCCTCAAATTCGGAGCTAATCGTTTGCCGATTTCACAAGTTATAACTAATACTCTCGAATTTGAGGGGCTAACCAGTGAGCACTCTGTATTTACTGCTTCAGATAGCCCTCCAATGCGACGCGGTGATCGCGCGGGGTGAAGCCTGCAGCAATCAGCTTGGACAGGTCCATTGCCGAGTTCGCCGGACGGTGAGCGAAGAGCTCAGCGCTGGCAAAGTATTCCTCGGTGGTGGTGTCGCTGACTCGTGCCGGGTCGTGGCCGGTGCCTTCGTACACTGCACGAGCGAACTGTGCCCAGTTGATGACTTCACCGGTGTTCGACACGTTGTAGGTGCCGTATTCAGCGCCGGAGAAGAGCAGGTACAGGGCAGCTGCTGCCAGATCCTGTGTGAAGGTCGGACGACCCCACTGGTCGGCAACCACGGACGGGTCGATACCGCGCTCAGCCAGGGACGCCATGGTGCCAACGAAGTTCTTGCCGGCACCAACAACCCAGCTGGTGCGCAGGATGTAGTGTTTACGCCATGCGGCAGCGGCAACCTCACCAGCAGCCTTGGACGCGCCGTAGACGCTCAGCGGCGCCAGGGGATAATTCTCCGGGTATTCCTCACCCAGGGGCAGGGAGCCGTCAAAGACGTAGTCGGTGGATACGTGAACCAGCGGCAGGTTAGCTTCTTCACAGATGGAGGCAAGAGCGCTCACGCCCAGGGCGTTAGCTGCCCAGGCGTCGCGGCGACCCTCGGGGGTTTCAGCCTGATCCACTGCGGTGTACGCTGCAGCGTTGATGACCGCACGGAAGGAGCGCCAACGGAATGCATCGCGCCACTGCTCGGGCTTGCCCAGGTCGAGGCGGTCGCGATCCACAGTCAGGAAGGGTACGTTCTGCTCGGTGAGCTGGCGAACCAGCTCGGTGCCGAGCTGACCGCCCGCGCCAATGATCAGGATCGGATCGGCCTCCAGGGGCTCGATCTCGTTCAGACGTGGGTGGTTACGGTCCTTCTCGGAGAGCTCTGCCTTCGCCAGGTCGATGGGCCAGTCGATTGCAACGGTCTCATCGGCAAGGTTCAGAAAGCTATAGCCGGATACTGCGTCCGCCGACCAGTGGTCGTTCACCAGGTAGGTGTAGGCAGTGTTCTCTTCCAGGGTCTGGAAGGAGTTACCCACGCCGCGGGGCACGAAGATTGCGGTGTCCGGGCCCAGCTCCACGGTGACGAGCTTGCCGAAGGACTCGCCGGCACGCAGGTCAACCCACGCGCCAAAGATACGGCCGGTCGCAACAGAAACGTACTTATCCCACGGCTCGGCGTGGATACCGCGAGTGGTACCTACCGAAGCGTTGAACGAGATGTTGTTCTGGACGGGGTTGAAGTCGGGCAGACCAGCTGCGAGCATCTTCTCGCGCTGCCAGTTTTCCTTGAACCAGCCGCGGTTATCGCCGTGAACCGGCAGGTCAATAATGAGCAGACCCGGAATCTCGGTTTCAGTAACCTTCAGTTCCTTGGTCATTACTGACCTGCCTTTGCGTACTTAGCCTCAACTTCAGCCTTCAGGGGCTCCCACCAGCCACGGTTCTCGGTGTACCACTTAATGGTGTCGGCAAGACCGGACTCGAAGTCGGTGAACTTCGGCTCCCAACCGAGCTCTGCACGCAGGCGGCTACCGTCGATTGCGTAGCGCAGGTCGTGACCGGGGCGGTCAACCACGTGCTCGAAATCGTTCTCATCCTTGCCCATCAGGCGCAGGATGGTGCGCAGAACGGTGATGTTATTCTCTTCACCGTCTGCACCGATGAGGTAGGTTTCGCCAATCTTTCCCTGCTCCAGGATGCGCAGCACAGCAGAAGAGTGATCGGATGCGTGAATCCAGTCACGAACGTTTAGGCCCTCGCCGTACAGCTTCGGGGTCAGACCCGAGAGGATGTTAGTGATCTGGCGGGGGATAAACTTCTCGATGTGCTGGTAGGGGCCGTAGTTATTGGAGCAGTTAGAGATGGTTGCTTCAATACCGAAGGAGCGGACCCATGCACGCACGAGCAGGTCGGAGCCTGCCTTAGTGGAGGAGTAAGGGGAAGAGGGGTTATAGGGGGTGGTTTCGGTGAACTTTGCCGGATCGTCCAACTCAAGGTCACCGAAGACCTCGTCGGTGGAGATGTGGTGGTAGCGAGTGCCGTGCTTACGGACTGCTTCCAGCAGGGTGAAAGTACCGATGAGGTTAGTGTGGATGAACGGTTCGGGGTTAGACAGAGAATTGTCGTTGTGTGATTCCGCAGCGTAGTGGACAACAGCGTCTGCCTTACCGACCAGTTCGTCAGCCAGCCCGCGGTCGGCAATATCGCCTACAACGAGCTTGAAGCGGGATTCAGGAAGACCTTCCAAAGACGCGGCGTTTGCGGCGTAGGTCATCTTATCTAGCACAGTAATAGTGTGATCAGTGTTATCGATGAGGTGGTGAACAAAGTTCGAACCGATAAAACCGGCACCGCCGGTAACAAGAATGTGAGTCATACGGTAGATTTTACCTGGCTAAACAGTGATTTTTATGCCTCAACAAAGAGATAAACATGACACAATAAGAAGTTATGAAGGGAATTATTCTTGCCGGCGGTACCGGAAGCCGTTTGCACCCTATCACTCAGGGTATTAGCAAGCAGCTCACTCCGGTCTATGACAAGCCGATGATTTACTACCCGCTGTCCACTCTCATGTTGGCGGGTATCCGCGATATTTTGATTATTACCACTCCTGCCGACCAGGAGCAGTTCCAGCGACTGCTCGGTGACGGTTCCCGTTTCGGTATTAATCTCGAATATAAGGTGCAGCCTTCTCCGGATGGCCTGGCACAGGCATTCATTCTGGGTGCCGACTTTATTGGCAATGACCCTGTAGCGCTCGTGCTCGGTGACAATATCTTCTACGGTCCCGGTCTGGGCACTCAGCTTGCCACCTACGAGCAGAAGGACGGCGCGACTGTCTTCGCTTACCAGGTTGCTGACCCTCGCGCCTACGGTGTGGTGGAGTTCGATGAGGACTTCAACGCGCTATCCATTGAGGAGAAACCTGAAAACCCCAAGAGCGACTACGCTATTCCGGGTCTGTACTTCTACGACTCAAAGGTTGTAGAGTATGCACGTCAGATCAAGCCTTCCCCGCGCGGTGAGTTGGAAATCACTGACCTCAACCGCATCTACCTGGAACAGGGTAAACTGAAGGTAGAGGTTCTACCTCGCGGTACCGCGTGGCTGGACACTGGAACCTTTGATTCACTAGCTGACGCCAGTAACTTCATCCGCACTGTTCAGAGCCGTCAGGGCCTGTCAGTTGGTTGCCCGGAGGAAATTGCGTGGCGCCACGGTTGGCTTTCCGATGAGCAGTTGCGCGACATTGCTACCCCCCTCGTCAAGAGCGGTTACGGTAGCTACCTGCTCGGATTGCTCCGCTAATAAACACCAGGGGATTTTCGTATCCCTTCACCGTCTGCAACAACACTCCACGTCGCAGGTACACTAACTCAAACTTTCTGGAGTATTCTCACTACCATGACCATTTTGGAATTTTTCCGCACCACGAGGGCTAACCTCTGGTTGCTGATCATTGGCATCGTTGTCGGTGCCACAGCGGGCTTCGGCTATGCTTCTCTCCAGCCGAAGGTCTACGCCGCATCGGCCTCGGGCTACGTGACCGTGGGTGAATCCGGTACGGTGGATGTTCTCTCAGGCTCTTCGGCCGCTAAGGATCGCGCTCGCGCCTACGCAGCTATCGTCTCCTCTGAGGCTGTGGCACAGAAGATTAAGCAGAACACCCCTGAGCTGTCCCTGACTACCGGCCAGATTCGCGCAAGCCTCACTGCAGCTGCAGGTGAAAATACTGCACTGATTACCGTGAACGCGCAAGCTTCTTCGCCAAAAAACGCACAGTTGCTCGCTAACAGTGCTTTGCAGGCTACTGCGGACTATATCAAGCAAATTGAGCAGAACCCCGGTAACGCTGAGGCTCTGGTAAATGGCGACGATACTGTTGCTTCACCTACTGGAGGCAACACCATTCGCGTGATTCCGTTGAATAACGCAAGCGTAAACCCTCCGCTGATAGCTCCGAACTACCAGCAGAACGTGCTCATGGGTGCTGGTGCCGGTTTGGTTCTGGTCTACGCGGCAATCTTCCTGCGCCGTGCACTGGATCAGCGCATCCGTACCCGTGACGACGCTACCAAGGCAACCGGTGCAAGCGTCCTGGGCGTTCTGCCTGTTAGTGACGACCTAAACGAAGAAAACATCGTTAACGGCAACACTGACGACCACATTGCACAGGAATCCATCCGTCAGCTGCGCACCAACCTACGCTTCGTGAATGTTGATACCCCCCCGCGTTCGTTCATCGTCACCTCCGCAGTGCCCGGTGAAGGTAAGTCGACCGTGTCGCTGTCTCTGGCTCGCGCAATGGCTGATGCGGGTTCGCCCGTCATCCTCATTGACGCCGACCTCCGCCGCCCCACCGTAGCTAAGAAGCTGAAGCTGGACGCTAAGGTTGGCCTGACCCAGGTTCTGGCTGGCCAGGTTGAGATCGCTAACGCTGTGCACCAACTCGGTGAATCAAACCTCTTCGTCCTTCCTGCAGGTCGTATCCCCCCGAACCCCTCCGAACTTCTGGGCTCCGATAAGATGCGCCAGCTGATCAATGAGCTTTCCGAAGAGTTCATCGTAGTCGTTGACGTTCCGCCGCTGCTACCCGTGACCGACGCTTCATTGCTCTCCCACTCCGTGGATGGCGTGATTCTCGTTGCTTCTATCGGCCGAAGCCACCGTGAGCAGATGGCTGAAGCTTCCAACATTCTAAAGAAGGTCAACGCAAACCTCATCGGTATGGTTCTGAACCGTGCACCCCGTAAGGGCCTCGGTAACTCCTACTACGGCTTCGGTTACTCAAGCGCTTACGTTGGTTATGCAACCTACTACGGTTACAGCAAGGAAGACGATAAGAAGTCATCTAAGAAGTCCTTGACCAAGAAGTAATAACGTAATAAGCACCCTAAATCTTAGGGAGCGACTTAGGGCGGGATGGGCAGTTTTTCTGCCCGTCCCGCCTTATACTTATCTGGTATACATGTGCACCGAAAGGCTATTGTGACCACTCACTCACCCAATACCCCGGAGCCGCAGACTACTCCTCTGGCGGCACGGATTCGGCTTGCGCACGCCTACTTCCAACGAATGGCTGACATGCACTCAATCGATATTCTGCATGTCAAAGGCTACGCTTTCTCTCAGGAAATTTACCGCAAGGGTAGGTACAGCTCCGACGCCGACCTGCTGATCCGTCCCTCTCATGTGGACCGTTTTGTAGAGATTCTTCTGGCAGATGGATGGCGTATTCAAGCGCACTTCGAGACAGGCTCAGTGTTCGAGCACGCAATGACGCTCTACCACGCTTCATGGGGCCTAACCGATATTCATCGTTTCTTCCCCGGTCTTGGACGCCACGGCGATTATGAGAAGGCGTTTGACCGTGTCTGGGCGGCACGTAAGACCCGTATGATTGCTCACCATCCCTGCGCTGTTCCCAGCGATCTGGACGCACGTCTTCTCGTGGTGCTTCACCGCGCCCGTGCGGCATCACGCTACAGCGCGGATATTAACTATCTGGTTTCTCTACTCTCCTATAGCGATTGGCAGCGCCTGCGAGCCCGTGCCGAGGAGCTTGACTCATCCCTCGCATATAGCGCGGCTATGGGTAGTCTGGAGCAGTACCGTGACGACCGCGACTATCTGCTGTGGCTCTCAGTCTCCCAGGATGTGCCCCACTATATTCAGTGGATTGGGCGCCTGCAGTCAGCGACCACCCTGCACGATAAGCTACGCACCCTCAAGAACATTTTCCTCGTAAATAAGGACCACCTGGCGATGCAGCTGGGACGCACCCCCACTAAGGCAGAGATACGTGCAAAGTTCTTTGAACGTTTCGGAATCAAGGTGAATAAATGAGCAATCCAGTAGATTTCCGTCAGACCGTATACGGTATCCCCGAGAACATCGCGTACGTTCATTCTGAAGAGTTCGCTAAGTACTCCACCACGGCAACTTATCTCGCGAATCTTGCCAACGGTGAGCTGTCTGTTCTACAGGATTCAGCCTCCATTATTTGGAGTATTTTTGAAGATCCGATGTCTCTGCAGGATGCTATCGATGCGCTCTGTGAAATGTATGAACAGCCCGTAGAGATTATGGGACCGCAGATTGAGGGTTTTATTCCGGAGTTGCTCTCCAAGGGGCTCCTAGAAGCCCGCTAGGGCTCTCAGAATGCATAAAGAAGGCGGGGTGGTAGAACTTTTTATAGTTCTACCACCCCGCCTTCTTTATGAGCCGTCTAGCTCTTTTAGTCTTCGGGCAGAGCCTGCACGTACATCTTCAGACGGGTGATGAAACGAGCCTCCGAGAAACCGTCAACGTGCTCACGGATGTAGTCAGCATCCCAGTCATCCGGGTTGAAAGCCTTGAGAGCTTCCACCAGCTGCTCCACGGTCGGCTGGTTAATGAACATACCGGTCTTGCCTTCCTGAATGGTATCCAGGAAGCCGCCCGCACGGTAGGCAATCACAGCCTTACCGCTAGCACCTGCCTCCAGCGGGGTAATGCCGAAGTCCTCATAAGAGATAGCCAGCAGTGACAGGCAGTGACGGTACGCGTAACGTAGCTGCGCGTCCGAAACGCCCGAAACGATACGAACGGTCTGGCCCGCAAGCACTTCCAGGCGTTCTTTCTCCGGACCGCGACCAATCACCAGTAGCTTCTTGCCCAACTCATTGCAGGCTTCAATAGCCTTATCAACATTTTTGTAGGGCAGCAGGCGAGAAACGATCAGGAAATAATCGTCCGATTCGGTGAACTCTTCCAGACCCGGAATAGGCTCAACCGGTGCGGTGGTTTCTACCGAGTGCGGCGGGAAGAAAATCGGAACGTCCTTCTTGCCGTACACGTTCTCGATGCGCTTCTTAATCACGCTCGCGTTCGCCACGTACACCGCCGAGCGGTGAGCCGCCCAGTGATCCCAGAGCATCAGCGCAGGACGCAGGGTCTTCAATAGCAGCGGCACGGGGCCGGTGCTTTTCTCGCCCAGGTACTGATCGCTCAGGTATAGCCAACGCGCCGGTGAATGGCAGTAAATGAACTTACGGCCGGCGAAGTTGAAGCCGTGCGCCCAACCGGTCGTCGATACCACAGCACGCTCAGCCGGCACCTTCAAGAAAGAAGAAGCAAACGGCAAAATCGGCAGAGCCATGCGGTGGTTACGACGCAGGTAACCAATCTTGTTCAAGGGACTCGTGATAATCTTCGCGTCTTTGAACTCGGGGAAGGTGCCCTCCGGGTCGTACAGAGTCGTGTAAATCGGTGCATCCGGGAACGCACGGTGCATCGCCAGAACAACACGCTCCGCGCCGCCGCGCTGAGTCAGATAGTCGTGGGCAATTGCAATCTCTTCAGTAGCCTCAGGCTTGACCAGCGGCACGTAACGGCGCGCCAGGCGACCAAGCTTCTTGAGGCTCTTCGGTATATCCGCAAGCACCGCGTCGGGGTTCTTCGGTGCGGTAAACGGAGCGGAGGTCAAGAGCTGAGTGAGTGACATTTTCTTTTCCTCCTAGAAAACTTTCTGAGCGCGCTCAGGATAGTGAATACCGGCGTAAGATGCAGCCTCAACCTGTAACGCCACAAGCTTCTCAGCAGCCTTAGCAGGCAGCTTTAGCAGAATCTTATCGCTCGCATCGCCGAGAGCCTTAATGGTCTTCTCGGTGGTGAAACGAGCGAGGGTCTTGACCAGCAAACCCCACGGGCCCGTCGGGTTCGGGGCGGGGTGTGCTTCCTCGCCGTGCTTACGCGCGAAGATGGTGCGGGCAGAGCCCGAGTGCAGGGCACGCAGAGCACGCACAGCAGTGGTGGTAGCAGCCACGTAGTGCTTAGTCGCCAGTTCAGGGGCGATGTGAATTTCACTGCAGTGCTGAGCAACCTCGTAACCCATGTCTACGTCTTCCCAACCGTAGAGACGGTACGCGGGGTCGTAGCCACCAATCTCGTCGAAGAGCTTCTTCGACATAGATACATTACCTGCCCAGTAAATCCAGCGTTTCTCAGGGGCAACCTGGTACGCAGTTTCACGAAACTTCTGGTCACGGTAGTTACCGTACACACGAGAGTAAGGAGTGTCCGGGAACTGGTTCAGGTAAATACCAATCACGCCGTGCTCACCGGGAGCCTCATGGTACTTGAGATGGTTCGCAACGTAGTTGGAGTCGGGTTGCAGGTCGTCATCACAACGGATGAGAATATCCGCATTAGCCGCACGGTGGCCAGCGTTCAGCGCTGCCACACGACCGCGGTTCTCATCAAAAACGATCTTGATCAGGTTCAGCTTGCCTTCTGCAATGTAGCGATCAAGCACAGCTTCACTGTTATCAATATCGCCGTCGAGGACCACGATAACCTGGAAGTCCTTCTCGGTCTGGGCGGCAAGCGCATCCAGCGGGTAATGCAGAATGTCTGCACCACCGCGAGAGGGAATAATAACCGCAGCCTTGTAGCGGGGGGTAGTCTTCATAATTTTCCTTCCGTTTTGAGTGAGAGGATATCCGTTGGGAATGATCTATAGGTTTAGAAGCACCTTAGCGGATAAAACGGTCCAGAATCTCACCGACACGGACCTGTCCTGCTTCAGGCGAGTAGTTCTCCTGCCATCGCCAAAACAGTTCAGATGTACGCTCCGCCAATTCTTCCGTTTCTTCACGGATTTCATTACCCAAGTTCTCAATAGCCTGAGCAAGTGCCTGAGGCTGATTCACAGGAACGATGTAGGGGTAAGAACCTAGGCCGCCAATAACCTCCATCAGAGGTGCGGAATCACTAATAATGATGGGAACGCGGGCGCTCATCGCCTCAGCAACAACCAGGCCGAAGGATTCTTCGGCACCGGCCGAAGGCACAACGAACATGTCGATATCGCTGAAAAGACGATCCGGAGTAGTCCATCCCAGACGGGTACTGAACGGTGCAACACGAGCCAGAGCAGTTTCGACTTCAACACGGCCCTTCTCAGAAGCGAAGACAGACTCACCGCCAATAATGAAGTCGTAAATGATTTCGTCCTTATTGAGGATGCTCAACGCCTCACACAGAGTAGGAATACCCTTAGCAGGGGTTAGACGCCCCAGGAAGCCGATGCGCAGACGACGATCACCTACATGATGGTCCAGCTCGGTGGATACACCGCTAACCCAGTTTGCGAAAACCTCACTACCAGGGCAGGCACGCACCACATAGTGGCTGGGGACCAGAGTAACCGAAGCGTTACGTCGGGCGAAAGGTACCAGCTTAGCATTGATACCGGTAGCAAACTGGTGCAGATGTACGATACGGTTCTTACGTCCACCGGTAGCGGTCGCAGGAACCAGCCCGTTGCACCACAGCAGAACGTCCCTATTGTGGGCGTGCCAAGCGCGCAGGGCAAGCATATACTGTGCACGGTTCTTTGCCGGCAGAATAATACGGGCAAAGCCCTCATCCGCTGCGGCCTCCATGAGCTGCTTCGGTTCGGAGGGGCCTACAATAGTGACCTTATAGCCGAGGTTACGGGCTGCACGGGCGATGTTTAGAAGCATGACCTCGCCGCCACCAATATCACCGTTATTAGTAGCGATGTACAGTTCTTTCTTCAATGTTCTACTCCTAGAGCAAATGACGAGGGGAATAGTTCTTCTAGGGAATCATTTGTCCTCCCCGGATACGCCAGAACAAGGCGCTCCAATAAGCATTTCAACAAATATGTAGAGCGCTATGCTGGAGACTTAGAGAAACTACCTGCCGAGGCAGACGACACGATGTGAATATCCTCTACGCCTTATGGATATTCTGGGCGGCTAGCACGTGGTTATAGGCTTCTTCAGCATCACGAATTTCAATTCGCTCGTCAAAGCCTTCGATACTTGCCTCATCATGACCAGTGCCAAGACGCTGCTCACGTTCAAGCAACAACACGCGCAGAGCCAAACCACAGGCAATAGCCCACGGCCAGGTGTAGAACACTTCACCCAGACGCACGGCACAAATCATGATGGCGATACCGGCACCCTGCACGACATAGAACTTCGGCGGCAGAGTCTTTTTGCCACTAGACACATTCACGATAAAGAGCAGGGTGATGGCAACAACCAGAATCATCCACGGCCAACCGCCCTCGACAAGCGCAGACCAGTATGAATTGTGGAAGAACCAGATCTTCGAACCAGTATGTGTCAGGTATACGTACGCCTCGCCCAAGCCCTGGCCAAAGAAGCCAGAAGCCTGAACCTTAATCTCAGATGCCTGGTCGATCAACGCACGAAGCGCATCCGTACCGGTACGATCTGCGAAGGCGCCAGACTGCGCGTAGTCACTGGTCAAAATATTAATGAGCCAATACAGGACCACACCCAAGGCTATGCGGCCGAAAGTCTTCATACGGTGAGCAATAACGATCCAAATCAGACCCGCTACATACGCCGCGATAGAGGTACGAGATCCAGTAGCCCACAACAAAGCAGCGAAAATCACAATGGCAAGAATGACTTCAATCTTGTTACGGGCAAAGCTCAGAATCAGCAAACCAAAAAGACAGTACACCAGACCTGAGAAGTTTTTGTCGTTCAACCAACCGGTCAAATAACCGTAATAACCAGTTACCGGCGCAAACCCAGCAAAATAAGCCGCTGCGTTAAACACAATCGCTAGTGAGTAGCCCAAAATAATGGATCGGATATGCAAGCGTCCGGCAGCAATAGCCCAAATCAGCACTGTTGTCGCCACCATGCGGATCAAACGTCGAGTCCAGTCTGATGCATCTTCCGAATGCACGCCGTACAACGAGACAATTGCGAGGTAGCCCATAGCAATAAACATAATGGCGCGCAGACCCGAAAAATGACTCACGTCAAAAGTCGGCTTACGGGTCAATCCGTATACCGCCAAAACGATAATAACTACCTGGTTAAAGGGCAAACCGACGCCAGGCACGGCTTCACCAAAAAGCAGAAGGAACGCCATAATGAACTCGGGCATTCGAACCTGGCTACTCTGGTGGCGGACGTATTTGCTACCGCGAGACACGGCTTCAGAGAAACGCGAAACTTCCGACTTCTCAGCGGGCTCGTTCAGATGCGCGTAAACCTGCGAAGTCTGGCTCATCATCGGCCTCCTCGAAGTACACGTGCGTAAATATCAACCGTCTGAGCAACCATCTGCTCATTCGAAATCCAGGTGAAAGGCTCAGACTCGCCCTTCTGCAGCTGCGCGCGCATAGCCTGCTGAACATCCTGAGTCAGGGTTGCGCTCTGGCGGTCCACTAGCTCGTCGGCACCCAAAATCTCCGGGTTACCGCCCACAGCGGTAGCGACCGTCTTCAGACCGGCTGCCTTAGCATCCAGCAGAGTGTAGGAACAGTTCTCCCACACCGACAGCTGAACAATCATGTCGCTACGGCCCATCGCCTCAATCGGGTTAACAAAGCCGCTGAAGGTCACCGAATCGCCCAGGTTCAGACGCTGAGCCTGAGCCTGCAACTCAGACGCTAAATCGCCAGAGCCCGCAATCTCAAGATGAGCCTGCGGATAATCAACACGAAGCTGCGCAAAAGCATCCAGCAACACGTCAATACCCTTCTCAGGGGACAGACGAGAGAGTGAAAGAATACGGGGACCGCCCTCGGCAGGTACACGCTGCCGCTCAACAGCCGCGTGCACCTCGGGGATATCCACGCCGTTGTACACCAGCTCCACGCCGCGAGCACCCCATTTGGCGCGCATCTGATCAGCAGTAGAACGGGAAACAGCAATCGCCTGATCGGTACCCCACAGACGCACACGGTGCACGGTCTCCATGAGCTTAGAACGCCAGGAGCTACCGTGGTACACCGAGTCATTACCGGCAATACCGTGCTCAGTGGTCAGAAGCTTCGGCACGCAAGTGCCACGCTTGATAACGCTACGGATGCGCAGCACGTTGACCACAGCGGTCGCTACAACATCCGCGTACGCCAGGTGGCTGTGCACAATATCCGGGCGGAGCTGCTCAATAGCCTTCTGCAGAGAGGTAAAGGAAGTTTTAAAACCGTAGTCGGGGCCAAGCTCAGCCTTGATGACAGTGACGCCCAGTTCCTCAAGGCGGCTCGTGAGCTTACCTTCGGGTGCGAGAACCACCAAGTTAAAGCCGGGGAGCCCGGCACGTGCCATATCGACAACGTGCCGAGCTACTCCACCAAAATCGGGAACCGGAACGACCCATAGGGCCGTGGGAACTCCGTTTAAATTCATGAGTGAGTGTCTACTTTCTACAGCCACTTCTCGAGGCGGTCCAGTGCAGTGAAGAAGCCCTCACCGTTATTGATGTGACCCTGCCAGATTTCGGGAATGAAGGATGCCTTCGGTGCCAGTTCACGCAGCTGCTTGCCCAGAGATGCCCAGTCAACATCGCCTTCGCCAACCTGAACGCCCTCACCGTCAACGCCGGTGCCGTCCACCAGGTGCAGGTGGATGGACAGCGGTGCCAGCTGCTCAACAGCCTCCGACAGCGGAATGTTGAGGAAGTTACATGCCAGCATGGTGTGAGAGATATCCAGGCAGAGCGCGGTATCGAATGCACGCGAGAACTCTGCGGTGTCCTTGGGATCCAGGAACAGGTTGTGGTACTGCTGACCACCCATCAGCCAGGGGTACGGGGGCAGAGTCTGAGCCGCCAGGCGAACGCCGGATGCGTCCAGACGCTTCAGCGCCTCACCGATACGCTCGTACTTCTCAGCACGTGCAGCGGCAGGGATGTGCTTGTCCTTGGTGAAGCCACCCATGGTCACGACCATGACCGGGTCCTCATCTACGGTGAAGTAACGGGTCAGGCCACGGGTGATGTCGATGGTGCGCTGAACCTCAGCGATGGAGCGCTCCCATACCTCGGGGTCCTTGGACGCGAGATCCACCAGGAAGTCACCGGCAAACAGGTCGGGCAGGTGAGTGGTGAAGCTCATGTCCAGCTTGGAGTCAAAGACGTCGTCGATGTTGATCTCGAGGTCCTTGTAGGAGAAATGGAACTCCAGGAAGTCCGGCTTTGCCTCTTCAATCAGCGGCTTGTAGTCGTGGTAACGAACCGGCAGGCCCCAGGGACGGTCGAACTTGAAGTCGCGGCGGGTCACCAGGTCGTCCTTCAGATCGCCCTCGAAGAAGAACGAGCCTTCTTCAACGTCGCGCTGCATGGTACGGCCCAGCAACTTCGGCAGGTAGTTCGGCTGCAGACCGCGGCCGGGGGACTTCACAGCCACATCGTCCTCAGTCACAACCTCACCCTTGGCAATGTGGCGGGTAGCGACCAGGGACTTCGCCAGGTTCACGCGGTTCATCAGCTCACCGGTGGACACCTCGCGAGGAGCAGCGGAGCCAATAGCGGCCTCAACCTCACGGATCTGCTGAACCATTGCCTTGAATTCCTCAGGCAGCAGGGAGACCGTGTGGTCGTTACCCTCAAGGGTCTTGTCAGTGGTGAAGTGCTTCTCAATGATCTTCGCACCGCGAGCAACAGCAGCGATCGGCACGTGGTAGCCACGTTCGTGGCCGGAGTAACCAACCAGGCACTGACCAATCTCAGCCAGGCGGTCCATGTATGCCAGGTTGACGTCCTTGAAGGGTGCCGGGTATGCGGACTGGCACTGCAGCAGAGCGTAGGATGCGCCAGCGTTACGCAGCAGAGCCACGGACTCGAGGATTTCCTCTTCGCGGCTCATACCGGTAGAAATCAGCATAGGCAGGCCACGGGAAGCAACGTCACGCAGCAGCTCGTGGTTGGTCAGGTCAGCCGAAGCAATCTTCATGCCCTGGATACCGTAGTCAACCAGCGCCTGAACGGAGGGTGCGTCCCAGGGGGTGCACATGATGTCCATGTCGTGCTGCTTGACGTGGTCGAAGACCTCGTACATCTGGTCAACGGTCAGGGAGAAGCGAGACAGCAGGTCCAGGGTGTACTGAACGCCCAGGTCCTCACCTGCGGTTGCTGCACCGCGCTGGCGGTACAGAGCGTCCATGTCGCGCAGCTGGAACTTCACAGCGTCCGCGCCGGACTCAACAGCCAAGTCCACCAGTTCCTTAGCGAAGTCAACGCTACCCTGGTGGTTGTTACCAATCTCAGCAATGATGAAGGAGGGGGAATCCTCGCTGATGGTGTGCTTACCGATGCGCAGAACGTCCTGCTCGTCCATTGCCAGCGCCACGAGGTGACCGCGCTCGTCGGTCAGCGGCACGTGGTTGATACCCTTCGCGAAGTATGCGCGCAGGGTCTCGGGATCAGCGTCAGCCGGTGCGGTCTGCGGGTTGGTGTTCGCTGCCTCCAGCGCGCTGGTCTCCAGGGATGCGGTCGGGTTAGCAATCAGCCAACGACGGAAGTCGCCGTCAGAGAGCGAACCGCGCAGGATACCGGACTCGTTCACCAGGAAGATGATGCGCTGGCCGTTAGCAGAAATCTTCTGCAGTGCGTTGAGAATCGGGTCTTCAGCGAAGACCACGTATGGGGCAATATTGCGTTCAATAATCACGATTTTGACCTTTTTATTTGAATGTTTAGTTGAATGCCTGAGTGCCGGTCAAGCCGGGAGCGGCAGACAAGGTACTGCCGCGGGTGAAGGTTACTTTCCTTCGGCCAGGATCTGAGTGAGCTGGTGCTCTGCCACGGAGAAGTCAATCGGTGCGTCAATGTCGACGCCCTCGACCTCGTCCAGCATGAACAAATCAATGGTACCGCCGGGGTAGCCCGCCAGGCGGTTGTGGTGGTCCATGTACACGTGGGTCTTGGTGATGTACATCGAGCCGTTCTCACGGTAGCGGAAGGTTTCCTTGGTCAGCTCCTGGCGGCGCGGGCGAGCCATAATCTCGAACGCCGCAGTGGGCTCACCGTCAGCGTGCCAAGTCCAGATGAACGGACCAATCGGAATCACACCGACCATGGAGTCCTTACCGTTCTCCGCGAACTGGCGGACCGCACGAGCCAGGGTACCGGGCAGACGCACCGGGCTGGTTGCCTGCAACAGCATGACAGCCTCGGGTTCCCAACCGTTTTCGGTGTAGAACTCGATGGCGTGCTCGATGACCGGTTCGGTTGCGGTGGTGTCTTCAGCCAGGTGTGCAGGGCGCATGAACGGCATTTCAGCACCGTACTCGCGGGCGATATCAGCCAGCTCAGCATCGTCGGTGGAGACGACAACACGCAGTTCGTGCTCGCCGGCTACTTCTTCCTTAGTAGCCAGTGCCTGCTCGATAGTCCATGCGACCAGCGGCTTACCCGCGATGGGGCGCAGATTCTTACGCGGAATACCCTTTGAGCCACCGCGCACGGGGATGACGCAGAGAATACGCATTATGCCTCCAAAGTTTCAATCATGAGTTCAGCGATACGCTGTGCCGGTTCCTTCTTCGGCTGAACCGGCGCCGGGGTCGGTTCCTGACCCCACTGGTTCATGCCGTAACGGTCCCAAAATTCCACCAGCCATGCCGGCGGTGCCGGGTGGTAAACCCACGCCGGGATACCGCGGATTGCAGCCTCCAGAACACCGGTAGAGAAGATGGACGCCACCGGGTTCGGTACCTCGTTCAGCGGGGTACCGGAGCGGTCAATGCGGATACCTTCCTTCTCCCACAGCTGGTGGGTCAGCACCGACAGCTTGTCCTTCTCGCTCGGGTGCGGACGGTAGCTTCCGCCGAACTTCTTCAAGAAGGAGCGCGAAGCGTACGCGAAGGATGCGCGCGGCAGTTCCGCACCGTGCATCTGGCCTAGGAAGATCGGTTCCAGGTCGTTCTGCTTCTGTGCCTCAGCACCGGTTGCCTTCTGCGACGCGAGGTAGAGCAGCTGCGAACCCACCGCGTGAGTGGTCACGTCGCGGCGACCCGATGCCCAGAACTCGGCGTCTGCCTCGCTGAAAGCCAGCAGGGTGCATCCGACCGGTAGCGGCGGCGCCTGAGGCACCAGCAGGCCGTGCTGAACCACCCAGTACTCAGCGCCAATTGCACGAGAGAACTCGTACGCTGCCGCACCGCGTGCGAGGTAGTGGCCCAGGGAGAGAACTACGCGCACACCGGGCAGAAGCTCCTGCAGCTGGTCTCCTGTCGCTTCCTGCTCGCTCCAGGCATCGCGGTCGTAACGTTCAGTGGCGTACTGGCCGTTGAGGTACTCCGAAGCGTCCTCAGGGACCCACAGGGCCACACCCACGTTTTCGAGGTACTTGAGCGGCTCCAATAGGGAGTTACGGCTCGTCGGCGAGAACGAATCGAGCACGATGAGCACGCGGGGTACGGCACCGCGGGTGTACAGCACGCCGCCGACGGGGCCTTCCTGTTCATCCGCGCCTCCGCGCAGACGTCCCACAAGAACGCGAGCCTCGCTCTTAGCCCATCGCAGGGTGTTTTGGCGCTTTTGCCAAGTAGCCCATGCGTCAATATCAACGGGATAGGTTAGGCCCATAGTTGCTCCAAGATCTTTACACGCTGATCGAAGGTGTGGTCGGCCAGAGTACGCTTCTGTCCGGCTTCACGAATCTGACGAGCCCATTTCGGCTCACGGAAAATACGGGTACAAATCTCGATGAGCTCATCAATGCTCTCGTAGACCAGAACCTCTTCACCAGGAATGTAGTAGCGATCCACATCGGCACGGTCAATCACCTGCAGAGCGCCCACGCCGGGAGCCTCAAAGGTGCGCATGGTGAAACCATCCTGGTTATTGTGGATGTTCAGCGTTGCCGGGGAGGACGCCATAATACCGTACGCCTCAGCGCGGTCAATATCGCGGCCTGCGGGCACACCGGAATCCTTGAACTGCTTAGTGCGCAGAATGTCGTAGGGGTGACGCGACCAAGCACGACCATAAGCACGCACCGGCAGACCGGCTGCGACCAGCGCCTGCAGGGTCTCCTCACGGTTAGGGTACTTAGCGCCCACGAAGTTGATGGAGTCCTCGCGCATGGGGACGACCGGGCAGTGGGTGTCGTAGGCGTTAGGCATGTCGAGCACCTCGAAGCCCTGCTCACGCAGGTGCTGCGCATCCAGCGGGCTGTAGCTTGCCAACGCACCCAGGTGGTGCAGGTCCTCTTCGGTGTAGCTCATGCGGCGCATTTCGTCGTAGAGCCAGGTACCATAGCGAACACCGGAAGTCTCCAGCAGATCCCACCATTCGCGGGAGAGCATATCGCCCTTAATGATCAGCACAATATCGGGGCGGAACTCATTGAAAGCGTCAATAGCCTTACGGGTTGCCTGCGCTGCGAAACTTTCAGGGCGGTACTTCTCGGGCAGCTCGTGGGCAAGCTTGTTGAGGATACGCTCGGGCAGAGTACCCGGCGCATCGTAGATGTGGGTGCGCACTTCGTATCCGTGCACTTCCAGAGATGCCTGAATTGCCTTCCAGTACCCGTGGAATGCGGGCGAGAGCAATAGAAGTTTGGTCTGAGTCATATTGAGGATTGAATCCTGTCGGCGTTTGCTATACGAACCCGCAGGGTAAAACCGTACGGTGCTATGTGTTGGAGTGAAGAGGAACGGAAAGTTTCACCTGCAATTTGAGGCAAAACATACCTATTAAAATTTTACAACGAAAGCAGGAGACGACACACGCGAATGCGTTGTGTCGCCTCCTACGTTCTGCGTGAGCCTTCTAATGAAGAGCAATAGAAATCTTGCGGAACTACCGCGGTAGATTCCGCACGTTCCGCGTCTAGTTCTCGCGGCGCTCTGCCTTGGAGATACGCTCCAACTCTGTGGCGAGGAAGCCACGAGCATCCACATCCTTATTGCGCAGGCCGCGTATCGAGTTCACCAGGAAGTTCACGTAGCTGGTCACACGCAGTAGGTTGGCCAGTTTCTTCTCCCAGCCCCATTTGTCCGCATAAATGAAACGAGCAGTGGTCAGCCACTGTACACGACGTTCGGAGGGCGAAGATCCGCCACCCTCGTGGGTTACAGTCACCGAAGGAATCAGGTAACGGTCCACGCCAGCGTTCCGGAGGCGGTACTGGAAGTCCACCTCTTCACTGTTCATGTAGAAACGCTCATCCATGCCACCAATGCGGTTGAAGGTCGCACGAGGAACGACCATGCACGCACCCATAACCCAGTCGACCTTCGCATCGGAGGTGCCGGTGCATGCCTCAACATCGTGGCCAACACCGCGGTGCCACCAGTTGGTCGGCTTGAAACGAGCCAACGGAGTGAACCACTCCCACGCCACATGCGCTGCGGTGGGGAACTTACGTGCCACCCACTGCTGCTTGCCGTCGTGGCCAATGATCTGCGGGCTAGCCAGGATCTCGCCGTGGCGTTCCACGGCTGCGAGCATGCGCGAGACGAAGCTGTTATCCAGCTCCAGGTCGCTGTTGAGGATGAAAACCCACTCACCGGTAGCGGCAGCAACACCAGAGTTCACAGCCTTACCGAAACCACCATTAACAGGGCGGCGAACCACGGTCACGCCCTCAACTTCGGGGAAGGGGGTGGGAGAAACATCATCAGAGACAATAATCTCGATATCAGTAGGGTCAATGCCCTGCTGAGCACGCAGAGTGTCAATAATGGCAAGAACCGGTTCCGGCTCGCCGTAGAAAGGAATAACCGCAGAAACACGGGGAGTATGAGTCACAATATGTCCTTTGAGTGATGTGCCGGAAATTCACAAGCTATAGAAGTCTAAATATGGGGGCGACCGTATCTATATCTGTATACGATCACCCCCTTAGTTTCAATTAGTCGGGCAGCTGGCCCAGGCGAACGAGGTTCGCGAATTCTTGGTTTGCCGCCTGAACTTCCTTAAAAGTTCCCTTATTGGCAATGCGGCCCTGGGAGAGGTATACCAGCTGATCAACGTTGCGCACCGTGGAAAGACGGTGAGCCACGATAATGACCGTAATGTCCTTAGAAATACGCTCGATTGTCTTCGTGATCTTGTGCTCGGTCTCGTTGTCCAATGCGCTGGTTGCTTCATCCAGAATCAACACACTCGGGTTACGGTACAGTGCACGGGCGATACCCAGGCGTTGCTTCTGGCCACCCGAAAGACGGGTCGCATTGTACCCAAGTTTAGTGTCTAAACCATTTTCCAATGATTCTACTACCTCAGTCAGCGCAGCAACCTCAAGACAGTAATTAACACGCTCCACATCAATCTCATGAGGCTCAAGGCCAAAAGCAACTGCTTCAATTACAGTGCAGTCTGCAATAAAAACGTCCTGAGGCACATATCCAATACGCTGATGCCAAGAACGCAAATCTTTCTGGATCGGCTCACCATTCTCGAGCACTTGTCCATGGGTCGGAGCGATAAGACCCAAGATAAGGTCAATGAGAGTCGTCTTACCCGATCCTGAGCCGCCCACGAAAGCAATTGAAGAGCCCATCGGGATATCCAGCGTAATGTTATTAAGGACCGGCTTATCACCATCCGGGTACTGGAAGCTCAAATTATCAACCTGAATGTTAATCGGTTCAATAGTTTTATTGATGTACTCATGGCCTTCCGGAACGATAGGCTTAGAAGCCAGGATAAACATTCGAGCTTCAGGTGAGAGCTGCTCGATCTCCTTCACGAGTTCATCGCTGGCATACTCACCAGCACGGATGTTACCAAGAGATGACACCATACGAGTATAGTTCGGCAGGATTCGAATACAAGCACCCGCAAAAAGAACCAGATACCCAGTACTATCTGCACCCTGAGTTGCGCTCATAAATGCAAGAAGACCCGCAATGCCCAAGATAAAAATAATCTCAAGGGTGTACTTAGGAAAATCCAAAAGGAAAGCACTACGCATAGAAGCACCTACCGATTCTTGACGCTTTTCCTGGTAACGATACATGTAACGATCGGCCGCATCGTACAGACGAATCTCACGGAAGCTGTCTACCGACTCAACCATCGCAGACCATGCACCCCTAGTCGCATTCAGGGCGATAACACCCTGTTCGCGGTTCTTACGCTTAAGAACACTCTGCAGAACGAAAGATGTCAGCCCGAAATAAACCATTGCCAGCAACGCTGGAACAGGCATAATAACCAGCAACATGACCATAAGCATTAGAATCGACAGCAATTCGCCGATAAATGATAAGACACCACCCACATAGGCGCCATATGCTTGGGTGGTAAGATCATTCACCGCGTTATAAATTGAGGCTGCGCCACGCTTGCGATGATCCAGATAAGGCTCACGAGTGTATCGATTCAAGAGGGCTACCGACACCGCGCTCTGTTGGGTTCCAAGAAAGCTAAGACTCCAGCGACGGATGGCCAACGAAAAAACGCCTTTAAGTACAAACGCAGCAACAAGAGTCAACCCGAAGATAATAATCAAGGTCGGAGTATCTGGGTCGCCAAAGAAATTAGAAACCTCCAAGATGAAACCCTCACGTGGAGCTCCTGTAGCAAGGTTCACCAGAGGAAGCACCAGCGCAACACCAAGCATCTCGACCAGCGATACAAGGAAAAGGCCAATGATATTGACGATGAGGAGCCTAAATTTCTTACCCGGGAAGAAAAGTCGGATCTTAGAGTACATACTCTTCACGATAAAACCTGCACCTTCTGCGGATAGAAATCCGCAATAGAACAAACCAATTGAATATGAGAAGAAACATTACAGTATCTGCAATAAATTCAGAGTTTTAATCCAAATTTTACTATTAGACACAAAGTTAAGCCTTCAACAATAAACAAGTTTTAAATAGATATTCCAAAATTTAACATTCTGCACCATAAGCATCGTTTCTAATATCCTGAGCCTGTTTAACTTCTGCTACCCAGCACAGAGGGAGACCTCTCCGAACCTCCCTTACTACCGCTGTATGGAGAAGAGAAATGTAACAAACTGTAAAGAAATTCATTAAATCTCAGCATCTTTTACCAAAAGATGAATCTAGTGTTTGTTGATAGAACAGAGGTTTCGTTATAAGAAGGTCCATGATGCCTTTCTCGACCCGCCATCAATTACAGACGGGCCCATGTATTTGAGGAGTGATGAGTAGAATCTACGCATAATTCTAGCATGCAGGCTTTCTTTAGCTTTGGAGAGCCTCCTGTACTTTAGGTCATTTTTAAACGGATGTTTATACGGCTACTGTTGCTCTTCTACGCACTTGTAGGGTATTCGCCACGCACAGGAAAAGGAACCGTTGAAAGTGCAAGTAACTCGGTATGATAGATACTATTCATTCAGCAAACCCGACACTTCCGGCTTCCCTGTTTACTGTTGGGTACGTCAATTAGAAAAGGCTTTTTGATGGGCATCTTCAACATCAAGTCCCTCAAGGACAAGTACACGTGGGGCTCCTCCGAGGACAAAACCAGCTCCGCAGAAACTGCTGAGGAGCAGCAGGCAACCGCCGCCTCTCTCACCGAAAATATTGCTGATGGAGTCCGATCCCTCATTAAGAGTAGCCCCGAGCTGGCAGGCAAGAACCGCCACGGGATAGCCAGTCGCACCATCTCCCCTGACGATTCCCTCCTTGAAGCAGTAGACGACTACGAGGCATACACCGCTACGCGGACCCCTCAGCAGGAAGTCACCCCGAAAGAAGAACTGAGCGCCGACGGCACCGCAACCATCTCGCAGCCTCTCACCCATACCGATATCGAGGCAGCCCCCGCTGACATCCTCGATGTAGACGCTAAGCCCACAGGCCCCAGCATTATCCGTGTAGGCCAGCACAACCCACCCACCGTTGATGCCAAAGAGCTCGCCAACCCCGAAGAAGCTAACAGCCAGAACGCACAGGCTTCCCGCCCGGCTACTACGCCTCGCGGCAAACGCCCCTCCCTCTTCAAGCTCTCCCCCAAGACTCTCAACCCTACCGACAGCGTCCGCAAAGACGGCCCCTTCGAAGCGCTCTTCGTATGCACCGGTAACATTGCCCGCAGCGCATCCGGTGAGGTGATCTCCAAGCACCTCGCCGCAGAATACGGTTTGGAAGACAAGTGGATTTTCTCCAGCGCGGGTACCGGCGCACTCGTTGGCCACGGCGTCTACGAGCACGTAGCCAACGAACTTATTGAGCGCGGCTACAACCCCGAAGGTTTCGCCTCCCGCCAACTTAACGGCCAGATCGTCGAGAACGCCACCATTATCCTGGTCGCTGAGAAGGTACACGCCGACTGGATCGTGCGCGAATGGCCCCAGCACCACGCCAAGATCAAGCTGCTCAAGCAGGTTGCACGTATCCGTGAGGATGCACGCCGCGCCGAGCCGCTCTCTTACCTCTACTCACACGGTGCTCGTCCGCTCGATAGCGACAAGTTAGAAGACCCCTACCGCCGCGGCCCCGCAGCAGCGAAAGTTGCCGTGGACGAGGTGGAGCAGTCCCTCCGCATGATTCTGCCTTGGCTTGCACAGGTACACCGCTAATTACGCTGCACCGTATAGAGCATTAACCCGGCAGGGACAAGTATCTGTCCCTGCCGGGGTAAGCTTTAGCTTCATACAACAAAAAGTCCCCCACCGGCCGACGGTCGGCGGGGGACTCTCTTTAGGCTTTAGAAGCTTAGTGCTCGAAAATCTCGGTCACAGAGCCCTCGTCGAAGACCTCGCGGATAGCGCGAGCGATCAACGGAGCGATGGAGAGAATAGTCAGGTTATCGAACTGCTTCTCTTCCGGCACGGGCAGGGTGTTGGTCACGACGACCTCCACAGCACCGCACTGAGACAGACGCTCAGCAGCAGGATCAGACAGAACCGGGTGGGTAGCTGCGATGATAACTTCCTTCGCGCCCTTGTCCATGAGGACCTTCACAGCGCCAGCAATGGTACCGCCGGTGTCAATCATGTCGTCAATCAGCACACAGGTACGACCCTCAATATCACCCACAACAGTCTTAGAAACAGCCTGGTTGGGGACGTTAATGTCGCGAGTCTTGTGCACGAACGCCAGGGGGGCGCCGTCCAGCAGATCAGCCCAGTGCTCAGCTACACGGACACGACCAGTGTCCGGGGAAACAACGGTCACGTTCGAAAGATCCTCAACGCGCTCGCGGATATGCTTCGCCAGAACAGGAATCGCGAAGAGGTGATCCAACGGGCCGTCAAAGAAGCCCTGAATCTGCGAGGTGTGCAGATCCACGCACATCAGGCGGTCAGCACCAGCAGTCTTGTATAGGTCCGAAATCAGACGTGCCGAGATGGGCTCGCGACCCTTGTGCTTCTTGTCCTGACGAGCGTAGGGGTAGAAGGGAGACACCACGGTAATGGAACGAGCGGATGCACGCTTGAGCGCATCGATCATAATGATCTGCTCCATGAGCCATTCGTTGATGGGTGCCGGGTGCGACTGAATCACGAAAGCGTCCGCACCGCGCACTGACTCCTCAAAGCGGACGTAGGTCTCGCCATTGGCGAAGGTGTATGAGGAGGTGGGCAGCAGGTCGTGATCAAGTGCCTGCGCAATCTCCTCGGCAAGCTTGGGGTGCGCTCGACCGGAGACCACTACAAGCTTGCGCTCACCAGGGTTGGTAATCTCGCTACTCATGGTGTTGTTCTTTCCTCGAATTAGGATTCTGCCGGTTCCTGCGCACCAGCAGCTTTAGCTGCCTCGGCGGGTTCAGTACCGGCACGGTTCTTCAGGACCCAGCCGTCGATAGTGCGCTGGGAAGTCTCAGAGTAGGCGAGGGCGCCCGCAGGAACATCCTTACGGATTAGCGCGCCCGCGCCGGAGTAGGCACCGTCACCGACAGTAACAGGTGCAACATAAATGCCTGCAGCACCCATACGGGCGTGTGCGCCAATCACGGAGCGGCTCTTCACCAGGCCGTTGTAGTTCGCGAAGATAGAGCCAGCGCCAATGTTCGCGCCCTCACCGATGGTGGCGTCGCCAACGTAGGACAGGTGCGGAATCTTTGCGCTATCACCAATCTGCGAGTTCTTAGCCTCGCAGAAAGTGCCAAGCTTAGCGTCCTTACCCAGGGTGGTACCGGGGCGCAGGTATGCGAACGGGCCAACAGTTGCACCTTTGCCAATGACAGCGCCGTGACCGTGCGCGCGGATGACGGTAGCACCAGCCTCAACGGTCATGTCAGTCAGGGTGGTGTCTGGGCCAATGGTAGCGCCGGTAGCGACGGTGGTAGAACCGTGCAACTGTACACCAGGCAGCAGGGTTACGTCGTTCTCAATGGTGACGGTAACATCAACCCAAGTGTTCTCAGTATCAACGACGGTCACGCCGTTACGCATGTGAGTCTCAAGGATGCGGTTGTTGAGCATACGACCCAGCTGAGCCAGCTGCACGCGGTCGTTAGCGCCCTCGACCTCCCAACGGTCCTCAATAGCCAGAGCGGAGGTGCGGTAGCCCTTAGAACGAGCGATGGACAGAACGTCGGTAATGTACTTCTCGCCCTGTGCGTTGTTGGTGGTCACCTCGAGCAGTGCCTCGCGCAGAACAGCGGCATCAAAAGCGTAAATACCGGAGTTAATTTCGGTAATTTCGAGTTCTTCTGGGGAAGCGTCCTTCGCCTCAACAATGGCGGTCACTTCGCCAGCCTGGTTACGGACAATACGACCGTAGGCGCCGGGCTCATCAATATGGGTGGTCAGGACGGTTACGGAGTTCTTGTCTTCTTCGTGGAAGGCAATCAGTTCGCGCAGGGTTTCGGGGCGCAGCAGAGGAACATCGCCGTAGGTCACCAGGACGGTGCCGGAGACGGGTGCCTGCGCATCCAGGGCATTCAGACCGACCTCAACCGCGCGACCAGTACCCGGAGTCTCGTCCTGATCAACGATGGTTACCTCAGGGTCAAATGTAAGCACATGCTCAGCGACCTTATCGCGCTGGTGGCGTACCACAACAGCGAGGCGCTCGGGGTTCAAATCTCGTGCAGCAGCGACAGCATGCTCAACCATGGATCGACCACCAATGCCGTGCATGACCTTGGGGGTAGCGGACTTCATGCGCGTACCAGCGCCTGCAGCGAGAACGATCACTGCAGAGGGTGCCAGTTCAGTGTTCACTGGGAAGACTCCTTAGACGAGGTTGCAAGAGTGAGGAGTGAGCGCGGACCGATAACTCTCTATCAACGGTGCCGTTGAGTGCTTACGCTCCGCCACTAGGACTCGAACCTAGACAAACGGCTCCAAAGGCCGCTGTGCTGCCATTACACCATGGCGGATTATCCTTACATTCACGACAAGCCCCCGCTAACGGGTCCTCATCGTCATGGCCGCAATTTTGGGCACAGAACAACGCAATGCAGGAAATGCTTTCCTCAGTTTATCAAATATCTGTGCTCAACTTAGCCGCACACCCCGCAATCCCCACAGCTTGTCTCACCGCCATCAAGTACCCCCTCATCAAAATTTGGAGCGCTACTTGAAGTAAAGACTCACCCTGTACCCTAGAAGGCGTGGCACATCTACTTGGCGGCGAATCGCTGCACCTCGAATTCCCTACCCGAACCATCTTTGAAGGCATCACAGTCGGCCTGAACGAAGGCGACCGCATCGGCATTGTCGGTCGCAACGGCGACGGCAAGTCCACCCTCATGAAGATTCTTGCCGGCCGGCTCGAACCGGACTCCGGCCGGGTTACCGTGCGCGGCGGCACCCGCATCGGTTACCTCGACCAGTCAGACATCCTCGACGACAACCACACCGTCGGCTACGCAATTGTGGGTGAAACCCCCGAATACGAATGGGCGTCGCAGGCACGCATCCGCGATGTCATCTCCGGTCTGGTCTCTGACCTTCCCTGGGATGCGCCCATCTCTTCACTCTCCGGCGGTCAGCGCCGACGTGTAGCAATCGCCTCACTGCTCGCGCAGGAGTGGGACGTGCTCATGCTTGACGAGCCCACCAACCACCTGGATGTTGAAGCCATCACCTGGCTCGCCAACCATCTGAAGTCCCGCTGGGCAAAGAATGCGGGCGGCCTCATGGTCGTTACCCATGACCGCTGGTTCCTTGACGAAATCTGTACCGATACCTGGGAGGTGCACGACCGCATCGTCGAACCCTTCGAGGGCGGCTACGCGGCGTATATTCTGCAGCGTGTAGAACGTGACCGTCAGGCAGCCGCAGCGGAGGCGAAGCGTCAAAACCTGATGCGCAAGGAGCTCGCCTGGTTACGCCGCGGTGCGCCCGCGCGTACCTCCAAGCCGAAGTTCCGCATTGATGCCGCCAACGCCCTCATTGCAGACGTCCCGCCCGTACGTGACACCGTGGAGCTAAAGAAGATGGCGGTATCCCGCCTCGGCAAGGACGTGGTGGATCTCGAAAACGTTTCTGTCGTCTATGACGATTCCTCGATGCCCGGCGGCAAGCGCCCGGTGTTGAAGAAGGTCACCTGGCGTATTGCCCCCGGCGAGCGCACCGGCATCCTGGGTGTGAACGGCGCAGGTAAGTCCACTCTGCTTTCTCTCGTGACCGGTGATCTGAAGCCGACCGAGGGCCGGGTCAAGCACGGTAAGACCGTGAAGATTGCAACCCTGACCCAGCAGCTCGATGAGCTGAACGAGGTTGCTAACGACCGCGTCTCGGATGTGATTGGCCGCAAGAAGCGTAGCTACATTGCCGATGGTAAGGAGCTGTCCCCTTCGCAGATGCTGGAGCGTCTGGGCTTTACGAGTGCGCAGCTGTCTACCCCGGTCAAGGACCTTTCGGGCGGTCAGAAGCGTCGCCTTCAGCTCATGCTGATTCTGCTGGATGAGCCGAACGTACTGATTCTCGACGAGCCGTCCAACGACCTGGACACCGATATGCTCGCCGCGATGGAGGACCTGCTAGACACTTGGCCGGGTACCCTACTGGTGGTCAGCCACGACCGTTACCTCATGGAACGTGTCACCGATCAGCAGTACGCCGTGATTGATGGTTCATTCCGTCACCTGCCTGGCGGTGTGGAGGAGTACTTGGCGCTCTCTGCAACCGGTGCTGGTGGTTCTGCCGCCGGTAGCGTGCAGGCGCGTGCCGCCTCCTCGGTGCAGCCTTCCACTGAGCAGGATATCCCGAAAGTCTCGGGTGCCGAGCTGCGTGCGGCGCAGAAGGAATCCGGTGCAATTGAACGCCGCCTCGCCAAGCTCGCTACAGAGCAGGAGAAGCTCTCCGAGCAGATGAGCGCGCACGACGCCTCGGACTACGCCGGTTTGGCGACACTCGGCGAACAGCAGCAGACACTTCAGGATGAGATTGACGAGCTAGAAATGCGCTGGCTCGAACTCTCCGAGCTACTGGGATAGCGTCTGCTTTATGTGCCATATATAACAGTGGGTTTCTTATCTACTTCTGCGGGATATCACCTCGTCGGGGCGATATCCCGCTACCATTATGGATAGTAACCTTTACCCCTTTTAGGGAGCATTTTTCCCTGTACACCCTTATGAAGGTATTCATGCTCAACACGCTCAAACAGCTCAAGCACCAGCATTTTCTGGAGCAGAAGACCAAGCGCCGCACGGCACGCATCGAAAAGCTCCGCGCCGCCGGCGTCTCCATTGGTGATGGCACCTACGTGCATCCCAGCTCCGAGATTCTTCCAGGGGCTCGGATTGGCTCCGGTTGCTGGGTTAACCACGATATCTTTATCGACTGCGCAGTACAGATGGGCGACCGCGTCTACCTGGGCCCGCGCGTCACCCTATGCACCGCAAGCCACGAGATGGGTCCCTCACGCCAGCGTGCAGGAAAAAATGTTGAGGCTCCTATCGTGATTGGTGACGGTTCCTGGCTCGGCCAGAACGTGTCCGTCATTGCTGGCGTCACCATCGGCGCCGGATGCATGATTGCCGCAGGTGCTGTGGTGGTCTCCGACTGCGAGCCGAATGGCCTTTACGCGGGTGTTCCTGCACGCCGCATTAAAGATTTGGGGGAGTAACATGAGCGAAAAGTACGAGTACGAAGCCTCTGTCGTGGTTCCTGTCTACAACGGCGCCGCATTCATTGAAAAGCAACTACAAGCGCTGGCTGAACAGCAAACTAGCCGCTCTTTCGAGGTACTGGTCAGTGATAATGGCAGCACTGATAATACCCGCACACTGGTAGAGAGGTTCAACGCCCCCTACCCGTTACGTTGGGTAGATTCCAGCAACATTAAGGGTCCCGCTAATGCCCGTAACGTTGGTGCGTTGGAAGCCCGAGGCAAGATTCTTGCCTATTGTGACTCGGACGACTACGTGGAAACCGGATGGTTGGAAGGCCACCTAGCGGTACACGACAGGCACAGCCCCGCGCTCGTTTCGGGAGCTAACCTGCACAATACCAATCCCGCTGAGGTGCTCAAAGCCTACGGCGTGCCCCTCGATTCTGACAAGAAGGTGTTGGAGAAGAGCTCCCTCGTGGAGACCGAAGACCAGGTACCTCCCTTCGCGGGTTTCCTGCCCTCAATTACCGGTTGCAATTTCTCCGTCCCGCGCAATGTATACCTACGTAACGGCGGCATGGATTGTAGCTACATCGCGGGGTCCGAAGAGACTGATTTCTCCTGGCGCGTGAGTCTAAGCGGCGTGCCCTTCTATAAGACCTACGCCTCGCTGGTACGCTACCGTCTTCGCTCCACCCCAAAGCAGATTTTCCGTCAGCAATATAACTACCAGTACTACCGTATGCTCCTCTGGGCTCGTTTCAAGGACTTAGGTATGACCGGCCCGAGCATCAAGTACTCGGTTATTGCTCTGGCGAAGTCCCTGCCACTGTTGCTCTTCCCTGCCACTCGTTTGGTGGGTGCACGAGAAGCCGGTGGGAACCTAGGTGCTCTCAAGGGGATGTTCCAGTACCGTTTCCATGCGGTTCCGGAACGTCAGCTCATGGGATAATAACGTATCTTTCGATGCACCTCTAATGGTTAGCCTGCAGAGGATATAGAAGAATGCCGGTTCTAGAGTAAATCTAGAACCGGCATTCTTCTATATAAGCATTCCTCGGTGCTTACAGCTAACGGTGGATAGAGCCAAAAACCTTCTCCCAACACTGAACAATATATTCGGGAGAGAAAATAGAGGACTTCTCAACACACAAAGCAGATTTTTTAGCTCTCAATTCATCATCACCTATAGCCAGGCGTAGCTGCTTCGTCAGCGCCTCAACGCTACGTTCTTCAGCGAGATAGCCGAATTCAGGCAAATAGTCCAACAATAGATAGCTGGAGGGGTAAGAAACCAAAGGCGTACCAACGCGCATGCCCTCTTGCAAAGACATGGGGCCACCCTCAAAATCAGAGGCACAAATGGTCAATGATGCTTCAGCATAGGCTTCAAGCACCTGCTCGGAGCTCAGGGGTCCACCCACCACGATACGCTCGGCGAGGGCAGGTTCAAGGGTCTCGAGAAGTTCATGCATCTGACGCTCAGTCTCGTCATTTCCGCTGCCGTTGAGCTTCAAAGTCCATTCAGGGAACTCCGGCGCACACGCAATGAAGCTCTCCAGAATGCGCATGAGACCCTTCTCAGCCCCATAGCGGCCAATATACTGAATAACTGGCTTCTTCTGCTGAGCTATGCCCATAATCTTCTGCTGAATCTCAGGGGTGATATAAACGTTAGGGTTAAAGACAGCGTCAACCGGGCGGTTCAGCCATTCAGCAAATAGGCGCGCGTCTCCTTCAGAAAGCGCGATGAAGGAGTCGTAGTAGCGCCCAATATCCTTAAGGGTCTTTTCACGAGTTGTGCGGTGAAAGCTGTCGAAAGCGCTGTGGAATTCGTAGAGATACCCGATCCCCTGCTTCCGCCCCTGTCGCGCATAGTCCACCAGATACTCAGCAATGTCGGTCATCGAGGTCAGAACAACGGTATCTTTGCCCAGCGACTGCAGGTAACGGCGGGTGCGCACTGCGTTATAGCGGTCCCACAGGGCGGTAAATGCCTTCTTAGCCGCCAGCACGGCACCCAGCGGTCCGGGGTTGTTGTACACCAGCTTATTATGGGTGGTCTTCGAGACAAGCGAACCGGCGCGGATCACAAAATCCGGGGTCACAGCGTCAGGGTTATCTCCCGTATTATCGTAGAGCGCCAGATAGCTAACGTTGTACCCGGCTTCTTTAAAGGCCCTGCCCAGGATCCTGTTAACGGTCGTAATACCGCCAAGAAGGCTAAAACGGTCCTGGGAGATAACAATATTTTTAACCTTCATAAGATTCTCCCTTTCCGCCAGAGAATAATAGAAGTCAGTGAGTGATAAATCATTATCTAGTGTGACAGATATACGGGCTACGCACTAGTAACTTCGGCAGCTACGGCGTGGTGGCCCTCAACACGAAGAGAGGTAGCGAGAGCCTCTGCTCGTGCTTGAGAAGAGGCCAATAGCAGCACGGTCGGACCGGAGCCAGACACCAGAGATGCGTGCACTGCCCCGTCATTGCGCAGGGCCAGGGTTTCAGCCAGCTGCGGGGCGCACGAGAGTGCGGGTGCCTGCAGGTCGTTACGCAACAGGGCCGCTAGGGAGGCGAGCGCCGCCTCCGAACCGTCATAAGAGTTCAGAGCTTCCAGAAGTTCTGCAGGTTCCACCAGCTCACCTGAGGCGGGGTACCGCCCCGAGGCGCGGCCCGCATCCAGCTGTTTGAAGACGCTGGGGGTGGAGAGGCCAAACTGTGCGGCAACGATTACCAGGTGCAGAGGCTCTCGAAGCGCCGTAACGTTCTGTAGCTCGGTACCGGTCCCCTGCCCCAGTGCGAGGGCCTGCCCGAGCGCGGCACGCACGCTAAAGGGAATATCGGCGCCCAGCTGCGCGGCGAGACGTTCATAATCTGTCTGGGTCAGGAGCGCACCGGTGCGGCCGGTTGCGTGCAGGTAGCGGTCCGTAGCAATGAGTGCAGCAGCCGCGTCCGCTGAACCGCCAGCCATGCCGCCTGCCACGGGCACAGCCTTCGCAATGTGCAGGTGCAGCGCCGGCGCGGATTCAACGCCGTGCCCAGAAATACCGTGTTCGGCAAGAATCAGCTCGGCGGCACGGTATACGAGGTTCCGCTCGTCCATCGGCACGTCGGCGGGATCGAACTGGCCAGCCTGCATCTGCTGATTCACCAGGGAACCGGGCACAATATCCATGCTCAAGCTCAGCCCCGGTATCTGCCCCTCAGAGACCGTAATGGTCTCCGTCAAAGAGACCGCCGCAAAAAGCGTAGTCAACGGGTGGTAGCCGTCCGGGCGGACATCCCCCACGGCGAGGTACAGATTGACCTTACCGGGAGCATCAACGGAAATAGCGGCCTGGGTACTCATCAGCGCATACACCTTTCGCGCGGGAACTCGCGAGAGAACGTCAGTGAAAAATTCAGAGCGGAAAAAGCTACTCCGCTACAGGCTCAGCCGGAATAGTCAGCGAAGCCTCCGCAATGCGGATAAAACCGTGAATATCCAGCTTCTCACCGCGTTCCGTCTGAGCGATACCGGCAGCCACCAGAATCTGCTCCGCACGCGCACCCGACCCCGCCCAGGAGCTCAACGCAGCGCGCAGAGTCTTACGGCGCTGAGCGAAAGCGGCGTCCACAATCGTGAACACCAGGTCACGGTCAACGGTAGAGAGAGGCTCCTCGCGCATGCGGAAACCCACCAGGCCCGAGTTAATCTTCGGCGCAGGCCAGAACACATTCTTGCCAATCACGCCCGCCTTATACACCTCGGCATACCAATTAGCCTTCACCGAGGGTACACCGTAAATCTTTGAACCCGGGGTCGCCGAAAGACGGTCGGCGACCTCGTCCTGAACCATCACCAGGGCGTGACGAATGCTCGGGAACTGCGCAAACAGATGCAGAAGCACCGGAACCGCCACGTTATAGGGCAGGTTCGCCACCAAAGCGTCCGGAGTGCGAGGTAGCTCGGTGACCTTCAGGGCGTCCATGAGCACCACGTCAATATCGCCCGCCTTCTCAGGGCGGAACTTCTCAATCGTGTGCGGAAGCTGCTGAGCCAGCGGCGGGTCAATCTCCACCGCCACCATGTCCTTCGCAGCGTCCAGGATACCGAGGGTCAACGAACCCAGGCCCGGGCCGACCTCCAGCACCGTCTCCTCCGGTGAAATCTCTGCCGCGTTGACAATACGACGAATCGTATTGGGGTCAATCACAAAGTTCTGCCCAAGAGTCTTCGTAGGACGAATACCGAGCATCTCGGTAAGCTCGCGAATCTCAGCAGGGCCGAGCAGGGGCAGATCGTTCACAGCGTTCCTTCACATAGGTGGATGGTGGGTAGGTTACAGTTTAGATTACCGCGAGAAACGCTGCTTTACCTCATCAATAGTGGCGTCCAGGGCGTTCTTTGCATTCGCCAAACGCATCTTCGGAGCCAACGCAATACGCAGGCGGTCAAAAGGGCTCTTGCCCTTCTGCGTCTCAGTCGCCATTTTATGGTGGCTCTTACCGGTTTCCAGGATGACGCTACTACCCTCCCAACCGCACAGGCCCGGCTGCACAAAACGCACATCCAAGCCCCACGCCTCATACAGGGGATAATCATCAGCCACAGTACCCGGAGCCTTATGCTCAAAATGCTTCACTAGCTGCTCAGCACCCGAACGGGACAGCAGGTACAGGCCAGTACACTCCACACGGTGAGGGCCGTACATTTTCCCCATACGGTACTTGCCGTACACCAACGGAGAGAGAAGAGAAAGACGGATATACGCCCTGCGCGGATTCATGACACCAGCATGGAAAGAATAATTATCAGAGAGATTAACAAGCTGCACCTCGGGATAACGCTCAATAATCCGCTGAACTACGCGATCTGCATCAGCAGAGATGAAAGCGTCGTCCTCAGCAATCAAAGCCCAGTCAGCATCGCTTGCCAGAAAATCGCGCCACATATTTATGTGGCTGAGCATGCATCCCTTTTCAGTTGCCGAAGGGGCACGGCCCCAGCGCTTACGAAAGGCCTCACTATCAAAATCTGCATCGGTCAGATGATCATCCCGGTTATCTACCGCGGGGTATCGCTGAAAATCCCGAGCAGGAGCCCCAACAGAGAAAAAAAGTCAAAACGATTCGCGCCGTCCAGACCCAGGACATATTTCAGGAATTTTGCCATGCTTTCTCCCCCTTGTCTATGGCTTCTATAGCACGCCCATACAGCCTTTATATAAAACGACGTGAGCTCTGTATGAGTTGCCGAAGTGTTGACCGAACAACAACATATACGAGATGCGCTAAGTACACGCGCGTACTATGAAATATTGCCTAGTCACTGAGCGAATAATATATAGAACAGCCTATCATTCAAGCGAAGATAACCCCAATAATTAGCACACTTCTTCCTGTTATATCCCACACTTTGCATACCGCCTCACATGCAAAGATTGAAGGCGCCCACAAAAAAGTTCCTCCCCACCACACATGTGGCGAAGAGGAAGTTTCGCAAAGAAGCTTTACTTACTTCACCTTGCCCAGGTGCTGCTTTACCTCATCGAAGGTTGCGTATAGAGCATTCCATACATTCTTCAGACGCGTCTTCAGAGCCAACGCAATACGCAGACGGTCCAAAGGGTTCTCGCCCTTCTTCTTCTCAGTCAGCATTTTAAGGTGGCTCTTACCGGTTTCCAGGATGACACTGCTACCCTCCCAACCGCACAGGCCCGGCTGCACCAAATATACGCCCACTCCCCACTCTCGATAGAGAGTAAAATCGTCAGCGACAACGCCCAGAGCCGGTTCACCAAAACACTCTACGAGTCGTTCAGCTCCAGAACGTGAAAGAAGGTACAAGCCGGTGCCGTGCAGAGGCTTCGAACGATACGTGCTACCCATGCGGTACTTGCCGTACACAAAGGGAGCGAACAGTGAAAGACGGGGGTAATCAACCTGCGGGTTGAGCTTGCCAGGTTCAGAAGCGTAAATATCGCACAGGTTAACCATCTGCACGTGAGGATACTTTTCGATAATCCTCTCCACTACAGGCTGCAGGTCAGGGGAAATGAGGATATCGTCCTCAGCAATCAAAGCCCAGTCGGCATCTGAAGCGAGGAAGTCCTTCCACATGTAGTAGTGGCTCAACGTACAACCCTTCTCGACAGGACTTGGGTCTTTACCGTAACGAGTCAAGAACGGCTTACTATCGAATTCTGCATCAGTGACATGATCGTCGCGATTATCTACCGCCGAATAACGCTTAAAATCTTGAGCGGGCGCCCCCACCGAGAAGAAAGAATCAAACCGGTTAGCGCCATCCAGGCCCAGAACATACTTCAGAATCTTTGCCATAGTATCCTCCTAAAACACCAGCCATGGGGGCTATACATAAACTCTTGTCGGGATGTTCGCAGCACCAATTATTGAGGCACTATACGCACCTAAATACTGCAAACCAAATCATGGTATAGCTGTCTGAGTGAGTTTGTTTGTAGCCGTTACAGTCTAGCACGCAGGCACGCACCGCGAGGCTGCCCAGAATATCTATCCGCTACAGGCTGTACGCGCCTACCACTGACCGTAAACCCGCTCCGAATTCTCACGAATGCGGCGGCATAGCGCCTCCAGCTCCTCACCACGGTGAGCCGCCATGAACCGCACCGTGTAGTTCGTCATGTAGGACGCGTTCGGGCGGCCACGGAATGGATGCGGGGTCAAGAACGGCGCATCAGTCTCAGCAAGAATCAGCTCCGGGCGAGCCATCGCCAACGACTCCTGAATACCCTTCGAGTTCTTGAAGGTCACCGTGCCGGCAAAACTCATGTACCAGCCGCGCTCATTGCAGATTGCGGCAAGCTCCGGACCACCCGAGTAGCAGTGGAACACGGTACGTTCCGGCGCACCCTCTTCATCCAGAATCCGCACAACATCCTCGTGCGCATCCCGGTCGTGAATCTGCAGCGCCAGGTTGTGCTTCTTCGCAATGCGAATATGCTCGCGGAAGCTGTAGTGCTGCGCCTCCATGCCTTCTTCGCCGGTGCGGAAATAGTCCAGGCCGGTCTCACCAATAGCGCGTACACGGTCGGCGGTGGCGAGCTCGTCGAGGGTGGCGAGCGCCGCCTCCAGCTGTCCTGTTGCAGCCAGCTCGGGGGCGGTGTTGGGGTGAATTGCGATAGCGGCGAGGACACGCTCATCAGCCTGCGCGGCGGCGACCGCGTATAGGGAGGAGGGGATATCGCATCCGACCTGCACGATGGCGGCGATGCCGAGCTTCTCACCGGCGTCAAGTGCGTCGCGGGCGCTGATTTCTACTTCGCCGTCGAGCAGGTCCATGTGGGTGTGGTTATCCACGATGGGGTACGGCAGCGGCTCGGGGGCAGGCGGGAAGACCAGGTTGCGGCTACGGCCGTTCTCGCCGGTGGTAGAGCGGCGGCGGGTTCCCTCTCCGCCTTCGGCATCGCTGATGCCGGTGTAAAGTTCCGCCTTATAGGGTGCGGGTACTTCACCGGGCACCGGCTCCCAGCCTTTAGGGAGGGCGGTTGTTTGGAGTGCCGTGGGGGTGGGCAGGGTGTAGTTCGCCAGTGCGGCGAGGGAGTTCAAGTACTCCTGGGTGATTTCAGGACCGGGATGGCTCTGACACATTGATAAATCCTCGGGATAAAACTACGGGGTAAAGCTGGGGGGTAAAACTGCGGGGTGTTTTTGGGCTATTCGGAGCGGGCAGCCAGTGCCGCCTCGTACAGGTCACGCTTGGAGGTGCCGGTCTCAGCTGCGATCGCGGCGCAGGCGCTCTTGAGACGCTCTCCGCCAGCCACGCGGTCGAGGACCAGCTGTACTACGTCCTGCGCTTCGGGGGTTTCGGGGGCTTGTGCCCCCTCAACGATAATGACTATTTCGCCTCGGACGCGTTCAGACTCAGCCCATTCGGCAAGCTCAGCCAGGGTACCGCGTCGAACCTCTTCGTGAAGCTTGGTTAGCTCACGACTGACCGTTCCGCGGCGGTTGGCGCCGAAGGTCTGCACGAAGTCTGCCAGGGTTGCGGCGGTGCGGTGCGGGGATTCGTAGAAAATCATGGTGCGCTCCTCCCCCACCAACGATGCAAGACGGCGGGTGCGCTCGGAGCCCTTGCGGGCGAGGAAGCCTTCAAAGGTGAATCGTCCGGTGGGCAGACCGGAGAGCGCGAGCGCGGTCAACGCCGCGGAGGGACCGGGCACCACGGTGACGGGCAGGTCGGCTTCCGCGACGGCTGCGGCGGCAACGTAACCGGGGTCGGAGATGGTGGGCATGCCCGCATCCGAGAGCAGTAGCACGCGCTGGCCGTCCTGTACCGCTTGCACGATGGTTTCGCTGCGTTCGGCTTCGTTGTGGTCGTGGTTGACGATGATGCGGCCGCGCGTGCGCACGCCAAGCCCGGAGGCGAGGGTTCGTAGCTTACGGGTGTCTTCAACGGCGATGAGGTCTGCGGTGGCGAGGGCTGAGCGCAGTCGGTCGGAGGCATCGGCAAGGTTGCCGATGGGGGTACCGCCGAGGATGAGCACGCCGCCTTCTTCGGAAGTGACGGCGGTGTCAGCGGTATCAGCGATGTCAGTCTGGGGTCCCTGGACCGTTTCTAAGGGGTCGGTGGTTGCTTCAGTGTATTCTGCGGATGCAGTCATGGCAGGCCTCGTGTCTGTGTCTGGTCTTCGTGTACCCACTAAGTGTAACGCCCGCGCTCTGTCGGATGCCGGGTGGGCTTACTAGGCGAGGTAGAGGATAGAAGTAGCTAGTGCGAGTGGGGGGTCCGAGTGCGTCATATATGCCGTTCACGTGCTGAAATGGTGCATCGTACCTTCTGACCCTTTAGGATTGATGGGGTGAAGATACCTAAGCTACTTTCTCCCGCATCTGCCGCTCCGGCTGATTCGACCCGTTCTTCGTCTGAACATGGTCGTTACAGCCTCGATTCTCTGCTGGATGCGCTCGCTGTTGCCTATATTCGTGCCCCGCGTTGGGGTTGGTTGGCGCCTGCATTGATTGTGCTGGTTGCCGGCATTCTGCGTTTTTATAATTTGGCGCATCCGAATGCCATTGTTTTTGATGAGACCTACTACGCCAAGGATGCCTATTCGTATGTGCATTACGGCTATGAGCTGAGCTGGTCAAAGGAGGCTAACGCTTCCTTCGCTGCCGGTCACCCGTCGGGTCTGTTGACGGATTCGCCGGAGTATGTGGTGCATCCGCCGTTGGGTAAGTGGATGATTGCTGCGGGCATGGCGATTTTTGGTGATAATAATCCCTTTGGTTGGCGTGTTTCTGCTGCGGTGGTTGGCACCCTGTCGGTGGCGTTGATTGCCTATTCTGGCTGGTTGCTGTTCCGTTCGATGACTGTGGCGACTATTGCGGCGCTACTGGCTGCTGTTGATGGTCTGATGCTGGTGGAGTCTCGTCTGGCTCTGCTGGATATTTTCCAGATGTTCTGGATTTTGGCGACTTTTGTGTGTCTGGTGCTTGACCGTATTCAGGCACGGCGTGTGTTGGCGCACCATATTGCGGAAGCAGCACGCCAAAATAGCGGTGTGCTTCCACCGACGCCATGGGGCCCGAGTATGGGTCTGCGTCTGTGGCGTTTCGCTGCCGGTGTATGTGCCGGCGCTGCGGTGGGCGTGAAGTGGAATTCGTTGTTCTTTATTGCGGCGATGGGTCTGCTGACGGTGTTCTGGGATATTAATGCTCGCCGTATTGTGGGTCTGAACAAGTGGGGTTTGACGGCGCTGGTGCGTGATGGCATCCCCGCGTTCTTCCAGATGATTGGTATGGGTCTGCTGGTGTATCTGAGTACCTGGGCGGGCTGGTTCCAGTCGTCGAATGCGTATTTCCGTCGCTGGGCGGTTGAGAACCCGGGCAAGGGTGTCATGTGGCTTCCTGAGGATTTGCGTTCCCTGTGGGAGTACCATGTCTCGGCGTTTAAGTTCCATTCTGGTTTGAGCAGCCCGCATACATATTCTTCGCAGGCGTGGCAGTGGCTGGTTTTGGGTCGCCCAACCTCGTACTACTATGAGTCGCCGCAGTTGGGTTCTTCGGGTTGTACCGTGAAGTCGTGTTCCGAGGCTATTTTGAATATCGGTAACCCGGCGATTTGGTGGGCTTTTATTCCGGCGATTATTGTGGCGCTTCTGATTCTGCTGCTGAAGCGGGATTGGCGTTTTGGTGCGCTGCTGGTTGTATTCGGTGCGGGCTATTTCCCGTGGTTTATGTACCCGACTCGCACGATGTTCTATTTCTATGCGCTGTCCTTTGAGCCGTTCCTGATTCTACTGTTGGCGGGTGTTTTGGGTCTGGCTCTGTCGGGTTCTCGCGGTTCGGTGTTGCGTGCTCGTTTGGGCGTGACGCTGGTGGCGATCTACCTGGTGGGTGTGCTGGTGTTGAGCGCGTACTTTATGCCGTTGTGGACTGCTCAGGTGATTCCGTATGAGCAGTGGTATTCGCATATGTGGTTTAAGTCCTGGATTTAGGATAGCTCGGCTTTTGGGCTTGGGTTTTAGGCTGGGGATCTAGGCTGAGGTTTTAGTCCTGGTTTTAGACCTGGGTCGCAGCGCGATCGATGCGAGCTTAGGTATAACGAAGGAGGCTGGGTTCTACCGTG
>NZ_JAPWAL010000018.1:0-43218 GCF_041432905.1 Rothia sp. 27098_8_161
CTCGCTCGAACAGGCTGTGGATGCGGCGCTCGCCCGGCCCACCGCAGGATACGGCGTGCCTGCGCAGATTCCGGCTCAGCTGCCCAATCAGCCTATTGCCCGCCGTCCCGAGGCCGCCTACGGTCAGGATGCCGGTTACGGCTACGATGCAGGGTACGGCTACGGTCAGGATTATAGCGCTGCTGGCTATGGATCGGGCGGCTACGGCTACGACTCCGCCGCAGGCACTTCCTCAAATACCGTCGTGCCCTACGGAAGTTACGGAATCGACCCCGCAGTATCCGCTGGAAACGCACCCGGCGTGCACGACCCGGTAGAAGCCTCCTCTGTTGTGCCCAGCAACGAAGAATCCGTGCTCAGCCAGGCCGCCGCCATCGTCGACTCTTTCGCGCCCGGTAATGACTACGCCCTGCACGTGCAGAACGACAATAACGACGGCACCCTGCCTCAGCTCCCGGACATCAACCAGGACCTCGCCGCGCCCTCCCCCTACCAGCCCGGCCACCGCCTCGGCACAATTGTGACCGTCTGGGGTACCCACGGTGCGCCCGGTCGAAGCACCATTGCCTTCAACCTCGCCGCCCTCGCCGCGCAGCAGGGCCAGCAGGTCTGCCTCATCGACGCAGACACCTACGCGCCCAGCCTGGATGCGCTCATGGCACTCGAGGATACCGGCTCCGGCCTGGCAATTCTCTGCTCGGACGCCGACCGCGCCCAGCTCGACGAGAAAAAAGCCGGCGCCATTATGGAGCGTGTGCCCCTCAAAAACGGCACCTTCGACTTCTTGAGCGGCATTACTTCCTCCTCGCGTTGGCCCGAGGTGCGCGCCCGCGCCTTCGCCGAGGTACTCGAATGGCTCAAACACCGATATGATCTGGTCATCTGCGATGTTGCCGCCCCCATCGAGGTCGACGAGGAACTGACCTTTGATGGTCCGGCACCGCGCCGTAACGCCGCAACCCTCACCGCGCTCGGTTGCGCCGACCGCGTGATTGCGCTTGGAGAAGCGGACGTTATCGGCCTGCCACGCCTGATTAACCTCGCCCGCGAGGTGCAGTCGCGCCCGGATCTTTTCGCCCCCGAAACGGATGTGCAGTACTGGCTCAACCGCAGCCGCCGCGAAGCCGCCGGATTCAACCCCGAGGCGAAGATGCGTGATAACTGGGCACGCTACCTGTCGGTTCCGCTTACCGGTGTGATTCCGTACGAGCGTAAGGTCATGGACCGTTTGCGCCGTAACGGTGAAGCGCTGCTGGAGGTGTCGCCCCGCCACGCGGTTGTGCAGTCCTTGGAAGTGATGCTTGAAGGCATGTACGCTGTACGCGTCGGCGCATGCGTCAAGCCCGGCGCGTAGCGTGAGGCTAAAGCGCTAAAATTATTGTCTGTTAGAAGCGGGCACAAGAAGACCCGACCTGCCGGTATAAGATCCCGAAATTGGGAGCGCCACCAGATCGGGTTTTCTGCGCCTCACGCATATTGAGGGTAGGGGAGTAGCGCGAATATTTCACCTTAAAATTGAGGGGGTATCTCATTGCGCTGCGTAATATATGCGATTAAAAGTGTGTTCCAAGAAATGCTCTGTAAACTATTCCACGTATTGCCGTTTGAATGGGAATTGCGGCGAACAAGCCGTAAAATGGTTGAATCCACCCGAACTCATGGGAAGCACACAAACATATGTCTTTTACAGAAGCGACTCTGAGCGCCTACGACTTCGGTCCTGGCGATACTGAACGCATTCACCTCATCAAGGGTGAATGGCAGGTCATCTCTGATATTGCCCAGAGTGACCTGGTTTTATGGTTCCCCACCAACTACATTGTTGCCGACGGTAGCTCTCCGGATGCCGTATCCGGCCCCAGCGCAACCAGTAATTTCTGTGCCATTGCTCACGTGCGCCCCTCCAATGTCCGAACCCTCTTCCACCACGACATCATTGAGCACGAGATGGATGAGGCAATCCGCGACGAGGCATACCGCGTCTGGATTGACCAGAACATCAGCACTTACACCGACGAAGGAAGCGGTGAAGGCCTTGGCGCCCGCCCGCGCGTACACGTGACCTTCGTTCCCATCGTGCGCAATAACCGCACCATCGCATTGCTGACCAGCCACCGAGTCGCCGCCCCGAGCGGCTACCCGAGCATCAGCGGCGAAGTCTACGAGTATGTTGCCGATACCATGCTTTCCATGGTGCACTCCGGTCTGTGGCCCGATCCCCTCGCGGAGGGAAACAACACTCAGGGCAATCCCCGCGTAATTGATGGCATTATTGTGCTCGACCCTTCCGGTCGTGTGGTCGTCGCTTCCCCGAACGCAAACTCCATGTACAACCGTATGGGCATGACCGGCTACCTCGAAAAGCGAAACCTTGCCGATGTCACCCGCGCGATGCTCCCCGCCGGTGAACAGGCGGATGAAACCCTGCAACTGGTCCTTGCCGGTCGTAGTGACTTGCGCACCGAACTGGTCATTGCCCGTGCCCGCGTGACCATGCGATCCATCCCACTGCTGGCGCAGAAGCGTACCCGTATCGAACGTGAAGGCGCCGTGATTCTATGCCGTGATGTGACCGAGCTGCGCCGCCGCGAGCTGGAACTCATGACTAAGGATGCGACCATTCGCGAAATTCACCACCGCGTGAAGAATAACCTACAGACTGTGTCTGCTCTGCTGCGCCTGCAGTCGCGCCGTATGGCCACGGACGAGGCGCGTCAGGGCCTGGAGCAGGCGATGCGCCGCGTGGCAACGATTGCTACCGTGCACGAGGCGCTCTCGCAGGGTCTGACCCAAAACGTCGACTTTGACGAGCTGATTGAGCGTCAGTTCCACCTTGCCGCTGAGCTTGCTTCCCCCGGTCAGCACGTGTCCACCAAGCTGATTGGATCCTTTGGAGCTTTGCCGAGCCAGTTCGCCACCCCTCTGGCACTGGTTATCAACGAGGTTGTCGCGAACGCCGTGGAGCACGGCCTGGACGGTGAGACCGGCACTGTGACCCTTGAGGGCATTCGCGGTATCAATGATGAGGGTGAGAACATCCTCACCGTTGTGATTACCGATGACGGTAAGGGCATGGGTGATAAGAAGATTGAAGAATCCGGCCCCGACGCGTACCGCCCGGTGACCGGCAAGGAAGGTCTTGGTATGCAGATTGTGCGCACCCTGGTAGCGAGTGAGCTGAACGGCTCGATCCGCTGGGAGGCTAATGAACCGACCGGTACCCGCGTGGTCATTACCGCGGTGCTCATCTAAGCCTCTTCTTACATGACATATGGAACTGCCGCCGCCCCGAGTACGGGGTGGCGGCAGTTTGCTGTCTCGAAGGGTTCTGTATATGGCAAAAGCGTGGTGCAGTAACTCTAAATCACTGCACCACGCTTTTGATGCCCTATTGAATACTCCGGAAGTTAGGATGCACGGCGGGCACGAGCTGCGCGACGCTTCATCGCACGACGCTCGTCTTCACTGGTGCCACCCCATACGCCGGAGTCCTGGCCGGTCTCGATGGCCCACTTCAGGCAGACGTCTACAACCTCGCAAGCGCGGCAGACGGTCTTTGCCTCTTCAATCTGCAACAGGGCAGGTCCGGTGTTTCCTACGGGGAAGAACAGCTCCGGATCCTTATCCAAACAAGCTGCACGACTACGCCAATCCACGGTGGACCTCCTTCATGATTTACGGTCTCACGCGGTGGCAAGACACATCTATTTTCCTGTGCGCGTGTCAAATACATCCGCTGATGGGATGCTCACCCAGCGTTAGGGTGAAAATTGACTTATCAACTTTCGCATGTTGGAGCGGATGTGACAAGTACTTTTCTCTAAAAACTTCAGTATTACACTGAGTCATCTATCACTTAGGTAAACCTTTGTCTAATTGAGGGGATGGGGAATCGCATGCTGACACGCATATCCTGCGCCGCGTCTCATAGATGAGATGCGGGCGGCTGGGGGAGCGGCGCCTCATGCATAATATAAAGCGGTACCTACCCCTGAAATACCGCACCGATGACGAGGCGGTGAACCTGAGACGGGGGAGCACCCCCGCTAACGCACTAGCGCATCGGACAAATGCCAGCCCATCGGACCGAATACACCCCGGTCTGCCCCAACACTACCATGAGGAGCCCACCGTGACGTCACGCCCGTTCAACGTCATCTATGCATTCGTTCTGACCGAAGTCTTCGCGGCATACATTCTGATTCGCGGTATCCTCTACCCCTTTATCGTCAGCGGCATGTCTACCGCTCAGGCGATTGTGGGCGGCGTACTCCAGGTGCTTATCGCTGCGGGCATGACCTACTTCGGCCTGCGTTTTTACCGCGGCCGCTTCGGTTCGCGCCTGCCCATGATCCTAATTACCCTCTGTGCCCTGTGGGTCACCGCAAGCACCTTCGTCATGAACATGAGCGCTTACGGCCTGAATATTGGCCAGGCCATCACGATTGCGGGTGTTATTGGCGCAGCGGCTGCCTTCATCTTCGTGCTTATGCCCAGTAGCCGCCGCTATATTGAAGCGGTCACCGAGGCGTCGGGCGAAGAAGCAGAGAAGTACAGCCGCCGATACCGCTAAATCCCTAGAGCGTAAAACCCTAGCGCCGCTAAACCCTAGATAGCTGACTCTAGAGTGCTCAGCTCTAGACTGCTACCGGCACCTTCTGCGTAGCTGTTACAGCCTGTGTAGCCGTGGCCAGCGCCAGGGGAACCTGTGCCGCGCACACGGAGGCACCATCCATTACCACAAGACGACCAGCGGGCTGCTCGCCCTGTGTGAATCGATCCAGAGGCAGTGTGGTCACTGTGCACATGTCAGCATCCGCCAAGGATGTGGGAGCGAGCAGAAGCGCACGCGAGCATCCCATGAGCGCAGCCAGCAGGGGTGAGGAGGCGCGCCTCGGCCACGGCGTGTAGGCGACCAGCATGGCGCGGAACTCACCGCGACGCTCCAGAAGTAGCTGCTGAACGGCGGGGGAGAGATACTGCAGGTCATCGATGAATACGAGCGTGCGCGCGGGGTTTTTTACCGAGTCCAGGAGCGCACGGGTATGTTCCACACTCGGTGGCTCATCCATGGTGCCGCCCGAACCCTCAAGGACGAGGGTGCTCAGCTGCGGGTTGAGCTGAGCAATGCTTTCCAGCAGGGTGCTTTTACCCGCCGACCGGGAACCCTGCACCGGAACTACCGCGCCAGCCGGGGTGTTCAACCAGACCGGCATCTGCCCGCGGTCAAAGGCGACCAACAGTTTAGCGCCCCGTGGATTGCAGGTGGCGTGGGCGGCGGTCACGTACTCGGCCGAGGGCATGCGATAGTACTCGGGGAACTGCCGCAGAAGAGTGCCCGGGCGAGTGCCTGACCCGCTAGAAGCGCTCGCGGCGTTACCCCGCAGAACCTGAACCAGCTCCTGGAAACCCGCAACGCAGGGCGAAAGAATTGAAGCGCTCAGCGGCTGATCCCCAATCAACTCCTCATTAATGGCACCCTCCACGCAGTAGTGGCTCTGTGCCGGAGTCGGGTAGTCCTTGTTTGTTGAACGCATCAGGTCAGCATCCAGGAAGCGGCGGCTCAACAGCGTGGAATGCGCCGCAGCGGCGAAACGACCGCGCGGGTTCAACGCGGAGGTGAACGCCACCGAATAGCCGCGGCGGCACCCCTGTGAGAGCAGATCATAGAGCAGGTTCTCCGTATCGGGTTGGCGAACTAGCGACTCCAGCCAAGTGTCTAGACCATCCACGACAATGAGCGGGCGGGTGGAAGCCTCGGCACCCCACAGGTTCGGGGTGCGCAGCTCCTCCAGGCAGAACCGCAGATGTGAAAGTTCCTGCGCACCCACGAGCGCCTCAAAGGCACCGGCGTAAGGTTCCAGGTCGCGGTAGAGCGCGCCGTCAGAGGTCAGCAGAACAACCGGCGTGCGGGCGGCGAACGCCTGAGCTAAAAGCCCGTAGAGCATCGGGGCTCGTTCGGCGCTCTGCGCCAGCAATGCCAGCGCCTGCTGACCCGACCAGCTGATCGGGCGGCGCACGCCGTAGCGGGCAATCTCCAGCTCACCCAATAGATACCCTTCGGAGGCAGCACCAGAGTTTGCAGGTTCCTGCGGGGTGGCGGCCCGGTCAATGCCGTACGCTACCGGTTCGCTAACCGGCGCCTCCAACACAGGCAGCAGGGTGTTCTCGGGAAGCTCCGGCGGAATCGGGCAATACTCATCCTGAACCACCGCATTCTTCTGAAGACTCCTCGGCGCGTACTCGCGTTCATAGAGCGTACGAATCTGCTGCGCCGAACGAATCAGCAGCTCATCCTCATTTCTGCTGCCCTTCTGAATGGCAGAAGTGGCAGTCAGCTCACGCCAGCCGCCCTCCTCTAGCCTCAACACCTGCACCGGGCGGGCATCGCTGCTCGAGGGGACCGCATCCACCAGCGGGGCGCGGAACGGTAGGGAACGGCCATCCGGCAGGCGCACATACCCGGCACCCGGATGCGCGGCCGAAATATACGCCGCAGACTCATGCTCCAGCAGGTTATAGGAATCCTGCGCGCTCGCTACGCGCAAGCAAATACTCGCGGCAATATTGGCGCGAATATCCTGCGAAATAGCACCCTGCGGACGCTGAGTCGCCAACACCAGATGCAGACCCAGCGAGCGACCAATCGTGGCGATGCGCATCAGCTCAGCCATAGCATCCGGCATGGAATCGATGAGCATTCGGAACTCATCCACCACAATCAGCAGCTCGGGGTAGCGCGGAGTCATGCCCGCCTCCTGACAGGAGGCCAGATAATCGCGGTAGGAGTTTACGCCGAGCGCCTGCAGATCCACCTCGCGGCGGTGAATATCGGCGCGCAAAAATTCGAGCGCACGCTCCACCGCGGATACATCAAAATTACTCAACACGCTGAGCGCATGCGGCAGCTGAGCCAGAGGGCCCAAACCAGCCGAACCCTTGAAATCCACCAGAATCAGGCCGAGGCGCTCGGGCGGGTAACGTAGCGCAGCGCTGAGCACCAGCGAACGCAACAGCTGCGACTTGCCGGCACCGGTCGTGCCACCGAGTAACCAGTGCGGACCGTGCTCAGACAAACCAATATTCAGCGAGCCACCCGAAGAAACACCTAGGTAGCAGCGAATATCGGAGGCGTAACACTGAGCCGACCAGCGCTGCAGAACAGACTCCACCGCCATGTCATCGGCGCGGTTCCTTTGCCGCGCACTCTGCGACTGGAGAGAAGAGAAAAGATGTGCCGACTGGTGCACCTGCGCCTCACTGAGCGCGCTCTGCTCCTGCTCGCACCCGGCGCGGTACAGGTTCTCAAGAGCGGCACAGAACGCCTTAACGCTGAGCCCATCGGCGTGCTGGCACAGACCCTCACACGCCAGAGGATGCACCTGGTAGACACCCTCGATGGGCTGCACCGGAGGCGCCGCATAGCCCTGCGCGCGGTAGCGGATGCTCTGATGATGGCTACCTTCACTCGCGCACTCAACCCAGGCGGCACCAAAAAGCGCACCGGGTGCATGGGCGGAACTATCTCCCTCAGCACTATCCAGCACGCAGAGCGCTGGGGCATTCACCTTTTGTTCACGCGGGGAAGTGAACGCACGGGACTGTGAAGACTCCGCGACCGACTCAGAGGTCAGCGAGGTCAGCAGGGGAGCGTAGATAGCGCTCGCCTGCTGGGGCATGAGAATCAGCGGTGGACGAGATGCAGAAAGCTCCGACTGCAAGCTGCTCTGTAGGGCCTGCAGATACTTCTCCTGCTGTACACCCGGCAGACAATGCACACTCACCCCCGGCACCACAGCCAGAGTCTGTATCAGACGATTAGTTCGTTGCTGGCCAGCGCTATCAGCGCTACCCAGCAGAATGTGCATCGAACCGGGATAGCCCGCCACCAGCTGCACCAGGTAGGCGCGCAGATGCGCTTCCTCCAGCTTCAGGTAGTGACCGAGAGCCGGGGTTGGGAGCGGTAGATAGTGGGGTGCATCCTGCTTCTCCAGAGCGCCCAGCGGGAGGTTGCGGCCGCGCAGGTAGGGGTGGCGAGGACCGCACCCGAGCACAATAGCGAGGTAAGCGGCATCATGCAGGGCAGAGGGACCCGAAATCGCCAGGTCTCCCGCGGTCGGCAGGGCGAGAGCACGTTCCTTTTCTTGCAACGCCGCCTGATGAGTCTGCTGCGATGCGGCACGGTTCTCCGCCTGACCACCAAAGAAATGCAGAAGCATCAGCAGTGAAGATGCCGCAGACATCAGCAGAAGGAACCACATGCCTGTCACCAGCGCAATAATCAGACCCACCACAATTGGCAGGCATACGCTCAACAGAATCTGCTTGAGCTTACGCGGTGCGGGAGGGTTCACCCCCACCGGCTCAAAGGGATTGCTGGTATTGCCCAGGGGAGCGAGTGTTTGCACGGGCTCGCCGGAGGAAGAATCGGAGGAAGAGCCGGGGGTAGCGGCGGTGACACTTGCCTTCTGTGCGGTGTGTTCGCCGTCGGTGCTGGGGGAGGTAAGTACGCAGAGTGAAGAGCCGAGGCGGAAGGGCTCGTTCCAGTGCAGGATGTGCGGCTCGGCGTTCTGCCCCCTCATTCTGCCCTGTACCTTCTTACTTCCCTGCATTTTCTCGCTACCCTCGCTCGTGGCGGGATGCTTCTCGATCCAACGGATGCCGGAACTATCGGCGTAGAAGCTGCCGTGCACCGGCTTGAGGAAGGGGTCCTGCAGATGGATATGGTGTGGTTGTTCTCCTCCGCGGGCAGTTAGCGCTGCCCTGCCGAGGCTGGTGCGGCCGCGGCTGATGGGGAAGGTTGTGCCCGCGTTGGGGCCCCGCAGAATGTTCAGGAGGCTGACAGCGGGCGCGTTCAGTGGCTGAGAATTCAGGGACTGAGATTCGTTCGGAATGTGGATATTTAGCGTTGTCGAGGCGTTGAGGGGGTCCTTATTGTGCTCGGGGTGTAGTTGGAATGTCGTCTCCTGTGCTTTAGCGCGCGCGCCGGGTGCCGAGCGTTGCAGAGCGTGGTTGAGTGCCTGCTCTAGAGCCTGCTGGTTTGCGTTATCTGCGCTACCGGGGTGCAGCTGTATTCCGTTGGATGCCACCTCGCCGTCGAGTCGGAGTACGCGAGGGTAGGGGAGCGCGTCGGTGGTGTTGTGGTGGTCGAGAAAGAAGAGAGTCATACTCTCAGAAAATATTAAAAACTATCAAAGCTCAATAAATTATCTGTAAATAAACTAATATGTTCGTATTTTTTGAATTTTTCACCCCAATTTTCAAAAAGCTGTGGATAAATCGCCCCAATCACCTCTCGTATGCACCGGCGCGCGTCCCCAAATATGCCGGCAGGGGTGCTTTTCTTGTAGCGGGTGAGAGCGTTGAAGTGCCCGCTCTGATCTGTTGCTTGTGTTTGCAGCCCTATGTGGCGGCTAATTACCGTAGTAAATAGAGTGGGGTGAATATTTACCCATAAATAAAATTCTTTTATTGTGAGCAGGCCGTAAAAATGCGCAGAAGAAAGAACTTTCTTAGACCCGTTTGACCTCGGGGCTTGTGAAGAATATCCACCCAGAGAAAGAGGGCGCGAACAATAGTCCAAAAGTCCCTAAAAGCACGTCATAAGTATGTGTAGTGCTTGATAAACAGGTATCTTAGATTATGACTATATCCATCACGGGAGGGGTTTTTGTACCCGCCCGTGCGGATTGCGGCGCGACTGAGAACCCTCGGATGTGTCCAATCTGGTAGGTGAATACCGCCCTCGCAGAAGCGGCGGTGCGCCGTGATAATACAGGAGAAAACATTGACCGCTGACCTCGTAGTAGTCGGTTCGGGCCTCTTTGGTCTGACCATCGCAGAACAGGCTGCCACTGAGCTGGGCCTGAAAGTTGCCCTGCTGGACCGCCGTTCCCACATCGGTGGTAACGCATACAGCGAGAAGGAGAAGCAGACCGGTATTGAGGTGCACCGCTACGGTGCGCACCTGTTCCACACCTCCAACGAGCGTGTCTGGGAGTATGTGAACCGTTTCACCAAGTTCACCAACTACGTACACCGCGTGTACACCCGCCACAACGGCATCGTATACCCCATGCCCATTAACCTGGGTACCATCAACCAGTTCTTCAACGCAGCTTACTCTCCCGCAGAAGCAAAGGCGCTCATCGCTGAGCAGGCTGGTGAGCTGGCTGGCACCGACCCGCAGAACCTGAACGATAAGGGTATCTCCTTGATTGGTCGCCCCCTGTACGAGGCGTTCATCAAGCACTACACCGCTAAGCAGTGGCAGACCCCGCCGGAAGAGCTGCCCGCATCCATCATTTCCCGTCTGCCGGTTCGCTACAACTACGACAACCGCTACTTCAACGACAAGTACGAGGGTCTGCCCGTTGACGGCTACGCAGCATGGCTGGAGCGTATGGCGGCGCACCCGAACATTGAGGTGCACCTGAACACTGACTTCTTCGAGCCCGGCCACCAGTACTCTCGCGAGAACGTCCTGGGTCAGATTCCCGTGGTCTACACCGGTCCGGTTGACCGCTACTTCGACTATGCTGAGGGCGACCTGTCCTGGCGTACCATCGACCTGGAAGAAGAGGTCCTGCCGATTGAGGACTTCCAAGGCTGCTCCGTGATGAACTACCCCGATGCTGATGTTCCGTTCACCCGCATCCACGAGTTCCGTCACTTCCACCCCGAGCGTGACTACACTAAGGACGCAACCGTCATCATGCGCGAGTACTCTCGCTTCGCTAACAAGGGGGATGAGCCGTACTACCCGGTCAACACCTCCGTGGACCGTGAGAAGCTGCTGGCGTACCGCGACCTGGCTAAGGGCGAGAACAACGTGCTGTTCGGTGGTCGCCTGGGTACCTACAAGTACCTCGATATGCACATGGCTATCGGTGCTGCATTGTCCATGTTCGACAACAAGATCCGCCCGCACTTCGCTAACGGTGCGAAGATCGAGTCCGGTGGTGTCGACGCATAACCATGGCTGATAAGACTTTGAAGAACCTGCAGCGGGTTATTTTCCCGAGCGCAGTTGAGACCGACGTCGTCCCCCTGTATGTGGATGCGGGTGTTGCAACCGGCGTTCAGATGCCCACCCGTATTGACGGTGACGCTTCCACCTCCATTACGGAGGCTATGAACATCTCCGGTCAGTCTGTGTCGAGCGCTAGAGCGAACCGTGATGCCGCGAACAGTCTGAATAGCCGCCGCTCCATCACCGTGAATGCAGGCCAAAGCTTGTCTTTCGGTACGTACTTCAACGCGTTCCCCGCTTCGTACTGGCGCCGCTGGACCGACCTGCAGAAGGTCGTGCTGAGCGTTCAGACTCGCGGCGAGGGCATGGTCATTGTGTACAAGTCCAATGGCCGTGGCGTGATTCAGCGCGTAGATGCGAAGTTGCTCTCCGGCGAGGAGACCAGCACCTTCACCCTGCCCCTGGCACCATTCGGTGACGGCGGCTGGTACTGGTTCGACCTGGCTGGTACCGGTGACCTTGAGCTGATTGAAGCGAACTGGTTGGGCAATATTGAGCCCCGCGCGGACGTGAAGGCTGGTCAGGCGACCGTCCAGATTACTACCATGAACAAGGTGGAGTACTGCATCAACAACATTCGTGCTCTGGGTGAGAGCCCCGAGATTTTCGATGCTGTGCACGAGTTCCTGATTGTGGATCAGGGCACCCAGAAGGTGCAGGACCACGAGGACTTCGAAGAGGTTGTCAAGCCCCTCTCCGGTAAGTTCCGCATTATCAACCAGGGCAACCTGGGTGGTTCCGGCGGCTTCTCGCGTGGCATGTTCGAGGCTGTCAACAATGGATCCGATTACGTGCTACTGCTCGATGACGACGTCATCGTTGAGCCCGAGTCGATTCTGCGTATGGTGACTTTTGCGAACTACTGCAAGGAACCTACTATCGTGGGTGCGCACATGTTCGACATGTATGACCGTTCGGTCCTGCACGCATTTGGTGAGGTTGTTGACCCGTGGCGCAACTTTTACGCTAAGCCGCACCAAGACATGGGCATGGGTCACAACCTGGGCTACCATAACCTGCGTAGCACCCCGTGGTTGCACCGCCGCGTGGACGTGGACTACAACGGTTGGTGGATGTGCCTCATCCCGACCACTGTCATTAAGGAAATCGGTCTGTCTCTACCGCTGTTCCTGAAGTGGGATGACGCTGAGTACGGTCTGCGCGCTAAGGCTGCGGGCTTCGCTACCGTGTCCTTTCCCGGTGCGGGCGTGTGGCACGTGTCCTGGACCGATAAGGATGACTCCGTCGGCTGGCAGGCGTACTACCACGAGCGCAACCGCCTCATTACGGCGCTGCTACACTCGCCCTTCGATAAGGGCGGCCGCGTGCTGCTGGACTCCCTGTTCTTGGACGTCAAGCATACCCTGTCCATGCAGTACTACACCGAGGCTGGCCGCCTGATGGCGCTGAAGGATCTGCTCTCCGGCCCCGATCATCTGCACCCCTCGCTCTCGCAGCGTCTGCCGGTGATTCGTGCGATGGCTAAGGAGTACCCGGAATCTCAGGTGAAGCCGAACGTGGATGACTTCCCGGCTATTCAGACAAAGAAGCCTCCGTTCCGTGGTCGCCGTTCCTTCTCGTCTCCGGGCTACACGAAGCTTGCTTCGTGGACCGCGAAGACTGTTGCTCGTCAGCTGCTCAAGCCGGTGAGTGAAGAGGCGAAGACTCACCCGCAGATTCAGCTGAACTACGGCGAGACTAACTGGTGGACCCTGTCGAAGTTCGACTCGGCTCTGGCTACTAACGCTGAGGGTACCGGTCTGTTCTGGTACCGCCGCGACCCCGAGCAGCTCAAGTCGAAGCTGGCTCAGGCCGCTAAGCTGCACGTTCAGCTAGTGACCGGTTGGGATAAGTTGCGTGAGCAGTACCGTTCGAAGGCTGCTGAGGTTGCCTCTTACGATGCGTGGGCTAAGACCTTCGCTGAGCACACGGATTCTGAGCTGACCCGATGAACGATCTGAAGTCTGTTCCCCTGAAGGCGCCCGGCCGTGGGCGCGGCATCCTGGATGCGGTGAAGAACCGCTACCTGCTTCGACTGCTGGTCGATAAGGAAATCCAGGTCCGCTACCGCGGCTCGGTGCTGGGCATTTTGTGGTCGTACATTAAGCCGGGTGTGCAGTTCCTGGTGTTCTACATTGCCATGGGTATGTTCCTTGGCTTGGAACGCGGTATGCACAACTATGCGGTGTACCTGTTCTCGGGCATGATTGCCATTAACTTCTTTTCGGAGGGTTTTGGTAATGGTGCTCGCGCAATGGTGGTTAACAGCGCGCTGATTCGTAAGATTTACCTGCCGCGTGAGTTGTTCTCGCTGTCGACGGTGTGGGTGGCTCTGGTGCATTTTGTGCCTCAGATTGCTGTGATGCTACTGGCCTGCTTCTTGGTGGGGTGGTCCCCGACCTTCCTTGCATTTGGGTCGATTCTGGTGGGCATGCTTATCGTGATGATGCTGTCCTATGGTCTGGGTCTGATTTTTGGCGTGGCGAACGTGTTCTTCCGCGATTCGGAGAACATTGTGGACATGCTGCTGATGGTGGCTACCTGGTTCTCGCCGGTGCTGTACTCCTGGACCATGGTGCGTGAAACTCTCTACCCATGGGTGTTCAACGTGTTCATGATGAACCCGTTGACGGTTGCGGTGGAGTTGTTCCACTATGGCTTCTGGCATCCGACGCTCCGTCCTGAGGATTTGGCGCTTCCTGCTTCGCAGGTGGTTCCGCATCTCTTCAGCTTGTGGACTCCGATTGCCCTTGGTATTTCTCTGCTGACCGTTTTAATTGGTGATTTGCTCTTCCGTAAGTTTGAAGGCAACTTCGCCCAGGAGCTCTGATTCTGTGGATATTAAGAAGCTTGAGTTCCCGCCGGTGAGCCCGGACGCTCCCGTGGTGATTCACGTGGAGAATTTGGTGAAGCGCTTCGTTCTGCGCCACACCCGTTCGATGAAGGAAGCTTTTGTGTGGCTGATTAAGGGCCGCAAGGGCGATCTTTCGGAGAAGTTCAATGCGCTCAACGGCGTGAGCCTGGACATTCGTCAGGGTGAGCGTGTGGCTCTTCTCGGTCTGAACGGTTCGGGTAAGTCCACGCTGCTGAAGATGATTTCTGGCGTGATGCGCGCCGACGAGGGCGAGGTTCTCACTCGCGGCAATATTGCGGGTCTGATTGAGGTGGGCGCTGGTTTCCACCCGGATCTGACTGGTCGCGATAACGTGTACCTCAACGGTGCGATTTTGGGTATGTCCAAGGAAGAGATTGAGGCTTCCTTCGATTCGATTGTGGATTTTGCTGAGATTCACGACTTTATTGATACCGAGGTGAAGTTCTACTCTTCAGGTATGTACCTACGTCTGGCGTTTTCGGTTGCGGTGCATACGAACCCGGATATCTTCCTGGTGGATGAGATTCTTGCGGTGGGTGATGAGCCTTTCCAGAAGAAGTGCATTGCGAAGATTCAGGAGCTGTGCTCTGCCGGTAGAACTCTTGCCGTGGTGAGCCATGACTTGGATTTGGTCTCTAAGATTTGTGACCGTGGCGTGGTGCTGGAGCACGGTAACCTGCGTTTTGACGGCCCAATTAAGGAAGCTGTGAAGGTGATTCGCGGTGGCGACTAGCTGCTAAATGATTGCTGGTGATGGGGCGTGTATTCCCGATGGGGGAGCGCACGCCCCTTTGCTATGCCCAGAAGTTGTGCCTGAGAATCTATTGTTGCTCGATAAGGTTCTAGCGTTTCAACAGAGGCGGCTGCGGGGATTTAAGACGAAATGTTACGTGTGCACCGTGCACAATATGGCGGTGGCCAACGGTAATTGGTTCGAGGGATGCACATGCATTTGTTTTGCAAGTCACAACCGACTAGGTGTTTTGGGTTTTAGCACACGTTAGGTAACGATATGTGCATTTCTATGCGTCAAAAATACTCAAATATTATACTCGTAAATATTAAGGGGTGTTTTATTACATTTTGATAAATTTGATGCGCTGAGGGTAGGATGATGGTGGCGTTGAGATATTACTACTTCGCCGTATTCCAGATAACCACATAACCACACACAGCATCGGATCACTTCAATGGAGAATACCGTACTGGATACCCGGGCGGAGCATCTAAATCTGCTCGAAGAAAATATTCGTGAGGCAATGCGCCACCGCAGCCTGGACCCGCACGAGGATCAGCACGCCGTTCGCGGGCTTATTGACGAGCACCTAAACGATTACGAACAGCGACGTACCCGCATTTCTCTGCCCGATTTGGGTGACCGTGAATCCGTGATTCAGCGCCTGCATAATGAAATCTGCGGCTTTGGCGTGATTCAGCCGTTCCTCGATGATGAGAGCGTTGAAGAAATTTGGATCAACTCTCCCGACGAAATCTTTATTGCCCGCAACGGCGAAAGTGAATTGACCGGTCTGCATCTGAGTGCCGAGGCGATTAATAGCCTGCTGGAGCGCATGCTCAAGCCTTCGGGTCGTCGTGTGGACCTTTCCTCCCCGTTTGTTGATGCATCCCTGCCGGATGGTTCCCGCCTGCACGCGGTGATTCCGGATATTACCCGCAGGCACACGAGCATCAATATCCGTAAGTTCGTGGTGCGTGCCCGCCGCCTGCCCGACCTGGTGCGCATGAACTCGCTGAGTGCCGGCGCGGCGTCCCTGTTGCACGCGGCGGTGGAGAGCGGCATGAACATCCTCGTTTCGGGCGCAACCCAAGCGGGTAAGACCACGATGCTGAACTGCCTATCGGCATCTATTCCGCCGCGTGAGCGTGTGATTACGTGCGAAGAAATTTTTGAGCTCGCAGTTCCGCTACGCGATGTGGTGGGTCTGCAGTGCCGCCAACCGAACCTTGAGGGCACCGGAGCGATTGAGCTGCGCCGCCTGGTCAAGGAAGCTCTGCGTATGCGCCCCGATCGCATCCTCATTGGTGAGGTGCGTGAGGCGGAATCCCTGGATATGCTCATTGCGCTCAATGCAGGTCTGCCGGGTATGTGCACGATTCACGCGAACTCGGCGCGTGACGCGGTGACCAAGATTTGCACTCTGCCGTTGCTGGCGGGCGAGAATATTTCCTCGACATTCGTGGTGCCGACCGTGGCGTCCTGCTTTGACATTGTGGTGCATTGCGGGCGCGATTCGCACGGTCAGCGTCAGGTCGAAGAGATTAGCATGCTGGGCGGCCGCGTTGAGGACGGCGTGATTGAGATGTCTCCGCTGTTTGTGCGTCGTGAAGGGCAGATGGTGTGCGTGGCATTGGAGCTGCCGAACCCGGACCGTTGGGTTCGTGTCGGTCACCATCCCGAGCAGGTGCTGGCGGCGGCGAAGGCGGGTCAGTAATGCCTCTGTTTCTGAGCCTGATTTTGGCGTTGGGCGTCTGCCTGATTTACCTTTCCTGCTTTCCTGATAATGGTAAGCCGCCGAAGCCGAGTAACGACCCGGCGCTGGTTGTGGCACTGCGTAAGGCAGGTATGCATTCGCTGACTCCACGAACGTTTATGTGGGTGAGTGTTGCCAGCGGTGTGAGCGCGTCGGTTCTGTTGCTGATTCTTACTCAGCTTTTGCCGCTGGGTCTGCTGGGCCTGATTGGTGGTTTTGTGGCGCCTCGCGTAGTCGTGAATCATCGTGCCCGCGCAGCGGATGCCCGTATTTGGCAGTTGTGGCCGGATGCGGTGGACCACCTGCGTTCGGCCATTCGTGCGGGTTTGTCCCTGCCCGAGGCGCTGATTCAGCTCTCTTACCGCGGCCCGGAAGAGTTGCGTGATGCCTTCACCCATTTCTCGCGTGACTACCGCGCGTCCGGTGAGTTTGTGACCTCACTGAACCGTTTGAAGGAGTACCTCTCTGACCCGGTGGCAGACACCATTATCGAGGCCTTGAAGATTGCCCGCGAGGTGGGTGGGTCGGACCTGGGTAAGTTGCTGGGCACGCTGAGTGATTTTCTACGTGAGAATGCGCGTACCCGTTCGGAGCTTCTGGCGCGTCAGTCGTGGACTGTGAATGCGGCTCGCCTCTCCTGCGTGGCGCCCTGGTTTGTGCTGTGTCTGATGGCAACTCAGCCTGCCGCGCGCATGGTTTATAACTCGTTTGCAGGTGCGACACTGATGATTGCCGGCGCCGCTATTTCTTTGGCAGCGTACCGTCTGATGCTACGTATTGGTGAGTTGCCGCGTGAACGGAGGGTTTTCGGATGAACCTACCTCTGATTTTTGGTCTGCTGTTAGCGACCGGCGTGGGTCTGATTCTCTCATCGGTGCTGAATACTCGCAGTATTTCGTTCTCTGATCGTGTGGCGTCGCAGCTGCGCGGTGAGACTCTGCGTGAGTCGCTCTTGAAGGAGCAGGAGCGCCGCGAGCCGAGCCTGCTGGAGGCGATTTCGGCGTTCTGTGCGCCGCTTCTGCGTTCGCTGTCCTCGTCGTTGAGCGGCTCGTCGCTGAGTGATAGTTCGGTGCAGGAGCGTTTGCGTCGGGCTGGCTCTTCGCAGAGTGTGAGCGCGTTTCGTGCTGAGCAGCTGCTGTGGGCTCTTGCCGGTGTGACCGTCATGAGTGCCCTGACTGTCATCGGCGTGGTGCAGGAGCGTTTTTCCATTCTGGTGGCTCTTGTGCTGGTGCTGGTGAGTGGTTTGAGCGGCTTTCTGGCGCGTGACTGGTGGCTGGGCGAGGCGGTGACTAAGCGCGAGAAGCAGCTGGTCGCTGAGTTCCCGGCGCTGGCGGAGATGATGGCGCTGTCGGTGACGGCGGGCGAGTCGGCCCTGGCGGCTTTGGAGCGTATCTGCCTGACTTCTCGCGGCGAGTTGGCTCGTGAGTTTTCTGATATTTTGGCTCAGACCCGCACCGGTGTTTCGCTCTTGAGCGCGTTGCAGGAGTTCGCGGAGCGTACTCGCGTTCCGGTGTTGAGCCGCTTTGTTGAGGGTATTGCTGTTGCGATTGAGCGCGGTACCCCTCTGGCTGATGTGTTGCGTGCGCAGGCTCAGGATGTACGCGATAACGCTAAGCGTGAGCTGATGGAAACAGCCGGTAAGAAGGAGATTGCGATGCTCGCCCCGGTGGTGTTTTTCATCCTGCCGCTGACCGTAATTTTTGCGGTCTTCCCGGGCCTGTCGCTCATGCGTTTGAACTTTTAGATTTTGCGGCGGGTACACACCGTACCGGCTGCGCCGCGATGGGCTGGGCTGATTGCCCGGTGCACCGCACCAACCACACACTACACCCTTTGATGAAGGAGAAAATCATGTTCCGTCGTTTCCGCACCACCCTCACCGTGCTGATTGCCCTGGCTATCGCATCCGTGCTGGCTCTGCGCCTGAAGAACAAGCAGGGTGACCCCGAGCGCGGCGACGTGCCCGGCTGGGTCATGATCACCATGATGAGTGCCGTGCTGGTTGCCGCTATCCTGGCGATCGCTCAGCCGGCTCTGACCAAGATGTTCAACGACGCGATTGCTCTGGTTCACCAGTAATGTGTAAGCCCCGCATCGCTTCTGAGCTGACTGCCGCTGAGCTATCCTCCGCGGAATATTCTGTGGAGGATAGCGAGCGCGGTGACGCCAGCACGGAATTCGTCATGGTCGGTGCGCTGTTGGTGTTGCTAACCATGGCGATTCTGCAGGTTTCTTTCGCTCTGTATGCACGAACCATGTTGGTGGATGCTGCGGCGGCTGGGGCACGTTACGGTACGATGCGTGACCGCACTCCGCAGGAGGGCATGGAGCGTACCCGTCAGATGATTGAGGGGGTTCTTCCGTCTTCCTATGCTGAGAATATTTCGTACCATCAGAGTAGTGATTCTACGGGGGTGCGCACCTTGGAGGTGACGGTGAAGTCGCCTTTGCCGGTGCTGGGCCCGTGGGGTTTTCCGGATTCCATTGAGGTGAAGGGGCATGCGATTTATGCGGAGCATCGTTCCGGTGATTAGTGGCTTTTCGCTTCGGCGGTGTGTGAAGGAACACCTGAAGAACCGCTCCGATTTGTACAATCCTGAAGAGGGTAGCGCCATTGTGGAGTTCCTGGGGTTGGGCATTACTCTGCTCATCCCGGTGCTCTACGGCATTCTGACGATCTTTAGCTTGCAGTCTTCAGTGATGGCGGCTCATGCTGCGAGCGCCCAGGTGGTGCTGTATGTGCAGGAGCAACCGCAGGATTCGTCGGTTGGCCCGGATTTGGCTCAGCGTCTGGCGGTGCATGCTGCCGCTGATTACGGGGTTGAGCCCTCCGATGTGAGCGTGTCGTTGAGCTGTTCGTCGGGGGAGTGCGTCTCGGGTACGAAGGCGTACGCCACGGTGACGGTTCAGGCGCGTTTGCCGCTGTTGCCTTCGTTTATGGGCGGCGGTGTGATTCCGGTGAGTTCTCATGCGACGAGTTGGGGGTCTGGTCATGCTGATTCCTAATGGTTTACCGGCTCATGCCGGTGTGCAGAGCCGGGCGCTCGCCTCAGACCCGGAAGAGGGCAGTATTGCCCCGCTGATTGTGGGCATGCTGGCGTTGCTTCTGCTCATCGGCTCGGTGACGGTGGCGATTACCGGTGCCTATCTGCAGACTCAGCATCTGCAGGATGTGGCGGACGCTCAGGCGAACTCGATTACCCGCACGATCGGCACTCCGGAGGAGACGAATAGTTCGGCGGCGTGGGAGTATGCGAGCGCGTACCTGGCTGAGGTTCAGCCGGGACAGGATTTTCATAGGTTGAGTCTGGAGAACGTGTCCGTGGATTCTGATCACAGCGTGCACGTGTACCTGTCGGCTCGTATTCGTCCGCCGCTGCTGTCGATTCTGGTGCCTGATGGCATTGAGGTGACCGCTCATGGTTCGTCGCGTTTGAAGATGAGCCAGGGCCCTTCCACCGATTAGTGCGTCTATCAACGGCGCAAGGGCTTATCAGCTCACTCTCTTATTGGTGTGTTGTGAGCCCCCATAGCCTGCGAGGGTGCATCCGTAAGGTAGTGTAACGGCTAGCGGATGCACCCTCGTTTTTTGCCTTCTTTTACATCTTCGTTCCGCGGCCTTTGCCCTCTACCCACCTGTCCTTCTGCGCTGTGGGCTGTTGCGGGCTGTAACGGCGGGACTTTCTGGCAGTTTCGCGATAGTGTTAAAAGCTATGGCATCCTTCGACTTTTCTGCTGAGATTAAAGAGCTTCGCACGATTTTCACCTCTATTGCTGCTGTGAGCGATATTGAGGGGATTGAGCGCGCCATTGAGGACCTGTCTGCGCAGGCTGCTGCACCCGATTTGTGGGATGACGTGGAGAATGCGCAGAAGGTGACGAGCGCACTGTCGTATAAGCAGTCGGAACTGAATCGTCTGCGTTTGCTGTCTTCTCGCATTGATGATGTTGAGGTGATGGTGGAGCTTGCAGAAGCTGAGGATGAGGAGACTGCCGCCGAGCTGCTCGCCGATGCTGAGCGTGAGTGCGGTGAAATCCGCGCCAAACTGGAAGAGCTTGAGGTGCTGGTGCTACTGTCGGGTGAGTACGATCAGCGTGAGGCTGTGGTGACGATCCGTTCGGGCGCCGGTGGCGTGGATGCTGCTGATTTCGCGGAGATGCTGCTGCGCATGTACCTGCGTTGGGCGGAGAAGAACGGCTACCCGACGAAGGTTCTGGATACCTCCTACGCTGAGGAGGCGGGCCTGAAGTCGGTGACCTTTGAGGTTAATGCGCCGTACGCTTTTGGTCGCCTGTCGGTGGAGGCGGGTACTCACCGCCTGGTGCGTATTTCTCCGTTCGATAATCAGGGCCGCCGTCAGACGTCGTTTGCTGCGGTTGAGGTAATTCCTCTGATTGAGCAGACGGATGCTATTGAGATCCCCGAGTCCGAGATTAAGGTGGATGTGTTCCGCTCGTCGGGCCCGGGCGGCCAGTCGGTGAACACGACGGATTCGGCGGTGCGTATGACTCACTTGCCGACCGGTATTGTGGTGTCGATGCAGAATGAGAAGTCTCAGTTGCAGAACCGTGCGGCGGCTTTGCGTGTGCTACAGTCTCGCCTGTTGCTGTTGCGTAAGGAGCAGGAGGATGCGAAGAGGAAGGAGCTTGCCGGTGATATTAAGGCAAGCTGGGGTGATCAGATGCGCTCGTATGTTCTGCATCCATACCAGATGGTGAAGGATCTGCGTACCGGCTATGAGGAGGGTAATACCTCTAATGTTTTGGATGGCGGTTTGAACGCCTTTATTGATGCTGGTATTCGCTGGCGTGCTTCGGGGCGCGCGGTTGAAGAGAGCTAAGACGTATAAGGATTGAGTGATGGCTCAGAAAAAGAAGAAAGACGCAAAGAAGGACCCGAATAACGCGATTATTGCCCAGAATAAGAAGGCTCGCCACAACTACAACATTGTGGATACCTATGAGGCGGGCATTGTTCTGCTGGGTACTGAGGTGAAGTCTCTGCGTGATGGAGGGGCGTCCATTGTGGACGGTTTCTGCCAGGTGACCGATAACGAGATGTGGCTCGAGGGTATTCATATCGCGGAGTATGGTTACGGTACGTGGACGAACCATGCAGCTCGTCGTCGCCGGAAGCTGCTGCTGCATCGTTCTGAGATTAATAAGTTGGCGCAGAAGCTGAAGGAGACCGGTTACACGGTGGTTCCGTTGAAGCTGTACTTCTCGAATGGTCGTGCGAAGGTTGAGATTGCTTTGGCGACCGGTAAGCGTGAGTACGATAAGCGTCAGGCTTTGCGTGAGCGTCAGGATGACCTGGAGGCGCGCCGCGCGATGCGTTACCGCAACCTCGGCTAGAGCTGAGGCGGCGGCGGGAACCTATCTAGTCGGTGACTTCTGGTAGATGCGGGCACGGTTCCTCGCGTATAATTGTTGGAAAATCGTGGCGTACCGCGAGCACCATATTTTATGAGGAGACATATGTCTGAGAACCCGAATTACCAGCAGAACCCGGGCGAGTTCATCCCCGCACCGCAGCAGGCCCCCGCATACAATATGCAGGGTGGCTACCCCGGCTACCAGCCGACTCCGAGCTCGGCTCTGGCGATTGCTTCGCTGATTCTGGGTATTATTGGTCTGCTGTCTGGCTGGCTGATTTTCGGTGGCGTGCTGGGTCTGGTTGGCGTGATTCTGGGTATTGTTGCCCTGGTGAAGGTGAAGAATGGTACCGCCTCCGGTAAGGGTATGGCGATTGGTGGTATTGTCACCGGTGCGCTGGGCATGATTGTTGCTGTTGGCGTGCTGATTCTGGGCTTGATTGGCATTGGTATGCTCAGCGACTGCGCTGAGAATGCGGTGCAGGATTCGAGCGGTAACTATGTGTGCACCGTTCATGGTGAAACCATGACGATGAGCCCTAAGGAATATGAATCTGTCCGCCGTTAAGTCACGTTGAGTCTTTGAAACGTTGAGGGACCGAATAGTGGTGAACTATTCGGTCCCTTGCTCTTTTTCGGCGCTGAATCTGCCCGATTGGTGGATTCTGGGGGATGATTCTGGAATCTTAGACTTCATAGATGCCCCAGGTGATGGCTTATTCATATAATGGAACTGAACTCAGCGCGCAATGGTGCATTGGGTGAGTATAAATTGTTCGCTGTAACTGTGATGGAAAGAACGACGGATGTCTGAGAATAACTACGGAAACAACCAGGGAAACGCACAGAACCCCTACGCTGCTCAGCAGCCTAATTCTTCAGCCCAGAGCTCTTACGGTCAGAATTACGGCCAGGCTCCTGCAACGCAGAGTACTTACGGCCAGGATTACGGTCAGAGCGCATCCGCCCAGAATAGCTACGGCCAGACTCAACAGAACACTACTGCGCAGAACGCGCCCCAGCAGAACCAGTACGGTCAGTTCGGTGCGCAGTCTTCTTCTCAGAATGCTTACGGCCAGAACGCTGCTCAGGGTATTTCTGCCCAGGGCGCTTCGGCTCAGGGTGCTGCAGCGCAGAACCCCTACGGCCAGGCTCAGCCCGTCCAGCAGCAGTATGGCTACGGTCAGGACGCCTCCTACCAGGCGCAGCCCGCTGACTACAACTACCAGCAGAACTCTTACCAGCAGCAGCCTCAGCAGGATGCTTACGGTTACGGCCAGCCCGCGGGTTACCCGTATGCGGCTCCGGTGACGAAGAAGGCTCCCGGCATGGCACTGGCGGCGATGATTCTCGGTATCGCGGCTGTACTGACAGGTTTCCTTGTGTTTGGTGCCCTGTTGGGTATCGCCGCGATTATTCTGGGCGTGCTGTCCCTCAAGAAGACGAAGGAAGTTGGCGCAGGTAAGGCATTCGCCCTGACCGGTATTATCACTGGTGCGGTGTCTGTCCTGATTTCGATTTGCATGCTTTTCGTAGCCATTTCTTTAGTTCAGGCTACTCAGAAGTGCCTTGAGGTTGGTACCGAGGATGGTCACGGTAACGTGGTCTGCCAGATTGGTGACAACCCGAACAACCGCATGACTGTTTCGGCTCACCGCTAAGGTTTGACAGCCTAGTGCGGTACGCGAACGGGGTGAGGCTCCCAGAAGATTTGGGGCGCCTCACCCCGTTTGCTGTGCCCGTGATCTTCTGTGCCGATTTTCTGCACCGATTTTCTGGGCCCGCCGTTGATTCGGGTGTGTGCGGTGGCGGATGTTTCGGCGGTGGAGGTGCGCTCTTCGCAGGCAGCGTTCTCTGCGTCTGTTCTTGGCGGGTGTTCTCTGTCAGTGAGCGCACCCTGCGTGTGGGGTAGGGGACTTGCACACCGTTAAACACCTCCGATATACTGAATCTCTACCGTGTTTGAATGGCACCGCGGCATCAAGGTATGTTGAGGAAAACTTTCAGAAGACGGTGGGCTTTTTGATAAAAGCATAGGGGGATGATCGGTTTCGACGATGTGAGTTGAGATGGGTGAAGCGTGCCGAGGATGCAGGGTTATCTCGTTAACGCCCTCTGCAAAAAAATTAAGTGCAGAATCTAAGCGCACTGACTTCGCACTCGCTGCCTAAGCGCGAGTTGCCGTCTGTCGGCCTGAGCATGCCTTTGGCTCAGTTACCGGCATCGACTTAAAAGGCCACTGCTGCTAGCCCTTGTTGCGGGGGCTGGCGGGACTTTTACGTGACTAGGTTCGTCGGTATATGTGTTTATGCAAGTACCGGAGCCGAAAAGTAGCGTTCGCATAAACTGCGCACGGAGAAGCCCCGTTGACGCCACATCGGACCGGGGTTCGATTCCCCGCATCTCCACGATCTCCCAACCTCCCGCTATCCCGTATGGGGTGCGGCGGTGATTATCGGTTCCAATCCAGAGGAAGAACCGCGGTAGGTTTCTACCACCCGGCAGGATGCCCCACGGCGTCACCTGCCGGGTATTTTTATGCCCAATTGGTCGGTCCTGTATTGCCGGCCCGGTTCATGGCCGCCAGCTCCCACTATGACAAACACGCTGCTGATTATGCGGTGGCGTTCATCCAAGCATTGACCCACACGGAGGGCCGCTGGGCCGGCAAACCCTTCGAACTGATTGACTAGCAAGAGCAGATTTCTGAAACCTACGAGTTGCGGGAGGTTGCGTTCGACCGGTGGGGAGCAGTCCAGATGACCCAAAACTTGGACGCCGTGGGCCTCGACCGCGCGATTAGATGCGGCTGTGGACCCGCCACTGAGAGCGTGTATGACAGAAGAGACATGTTTTTCATGTAATGTCACTTTACGTGTTGCATCTGATGAGAGTCTCTGATACACTACTGAGTAGTGGCGTAATATACATCACATAGTGATGTCAGATACGTCATTATGTGACGTGGGAATGCATTCATCATAAAGCTTATGAGGAATAAGAAATTTCACGCACATCTCCTACACGAACACCGAAATTCGGAAGGAAACGCAAGGAGAATTACAATGACAAAAATTCTAAGAGGTGCTTTTAAAGCACTGGTTGGCTCTGGAACTGCTGTTGCTCTCGTTTTGGGGTCAGGAGGTGTCACTGGAACGGCATATGCTGCTAATCTTGGTGGCAACAGCAAATTTTACGAAAGCGGCAGTGCAGTAATGCCTGAAGCTAACGTTGCGAAATTGGCTGAAGACTTGGAAAAGCTCTTCACCAGGTATATACCTCAAGTTGATGGGAAATACGTTGCAAACGAAGATGCCATCATTGAAGATGGTTATGCGGATCAACTTGAAGATTTTCGTACAGTTGCAGCAGCTTTCAACGATACTTCAAATCGATCAGGTGCAGTGTTCTCTGCTGGACCCGAAGGGAGTAGGGGCGTAGCAACTACTAACAGCGCAGGCAGTTATGCAAAATGCGTGGTTCTTAATGCGTTAGGTATTCCTGCGACTGCTTTCACGTATGGGACTTGGACTGTACTCACAACCGCAATTTCTGCTTGGAATTGGGGGCTAGCTGCTTCCACGATTGCAAGAGCTTTAGGGCCAGCATTTGTTGGTGGTTTTGGAAAAGCCCTTGGAGGTCCGGCAGTAATTGCCGCTGCGCTAGCTGTTCCAGCAGTGTCCTGCACTCTCACTCTTTAACCTGGGAGAGGTCCAATGCGTACGAAGAATATATTTACACTAGGATTTTTTCTCACTATTGTTCCGGTGTTCTGGGTGATTATCTCATTTGCCAGAGACGGGGAGTTCTTTAATCCAGTATCAATTCTAAGTGCAATTTTAGGAGGTCTTTTGGTCACTTTTGCAGCCAGAAGGACGCTTGAGAGTGATTCAAAGTTCCCTAAGGGACCCCCTAAAGGACCTAGTGTGTAAAACATCGCTTAGAAGTTTCTAAGTGGTCAACGAGATGTGGTAGCAGTTTTAAAACTGCTGCCACATCTTGCTGTATATAAAGGTAATATATGAGTCTTTTATCTTGGTTTGGTCTTAAAACACCTGCTCCATCAGCACCACAGAACACCTGGTCTTTGACGAACACCGCGTTCCCCGCATCTCCACGATCTCCCAGCCGTCCGCTATCCCGTATGGGGTGCGGCGGTGATTATCGGTTCCAATCCAGAGGAAGAACCGTGGTAGGTTTCTACCACCCGGCAGGACGCCCCACGGCGTCACCTGCCGGGTATTTTTATACCCAATTGGTCGGTCCTGTATTGCCGGTCCGTTCTGGGGTGTACCGGCGTGCCCGAGGGCGCTCAGGTGACCGCATTGTAATGAGAACGCCATCAGAGAAGACGAAAACGCGTCCTATGCCGTAGTATCGAAGGGTAGATACCGTTGTTCGGTATTGATTGTTTATTCAATCTCACCGGCAACGTTAGAGAGCAACCACAGAGCCACCAAACGAGCCACAAAGTAGCCGGTCATATAGCATAGCCGCTCATAGTGACGCCAACGCTACGATACGGTAGCCACACAGCCGCTATGACGACCACTCAAGGACACACCATGGAGAACCAGATTCCCGCCCCCTCCTTCCCGGAGCAGAACAACGCAAACTCCCCGCAGCCGGTACCTGCAGGCGTAGCACCCGCACCCGCCCTGGGCGTGGCACCCGCTAACGTGCGCGACCGGGACGACAGCTACCAGCGCATCCCGGACATCTACCGGGTGCCGGCTGAGCACCGCCGCCCCTACGGTGAGACCACCGGCGACTTCCGCGGCCCCGGCTACTTCTACTCCATCGGTGCGTTCGGTGCCTCCCTGGGTGCCCTGGCCCTGACCCTCTACGCGTGGGTTCAGGTCGCGGCACTCCACACCGAATCGATGGGCAGCTCCGGCGGTTACAGCTCTGCGTATAGCTCCGGCCTGAGCCTGAGCCCCAACATCATGGTGATTGCGCTACTGCTCGTGGGTCTGATCCCGGTGGGCGTCTCGATTTGGCTTGCCATCTACTCGGCGAAGGTGAACGTCGGTCACACCACCAAGTACACCTCGAAGATGACGACCTTCAACATTCTGGCCTACATCATCTCGGGTCTGAGCCTGCTGGGTCTGCTCGGCACCCTCACGATGCTGTCCTAAAACAGGCAACACTTGCTCTCAGCGCGATAACAGCGAGGCGGCGGCTTTCCACTTACCGGAAAGCCGCCGCCTCGCTATATTGTCACCACTACCGGGGAGGGGAGTGCAGACTAGGGTCGGGGTGCGAGCGCCTCCAGCACCTGCTGCTGGACCGCCGCCGTATTACTTGCCACCAGGGACACCGGGTGCACACCGGAGACTGAAAGGCCCGCATGCTTGGGCAAATCACCCTCTAGGGTGGAGGCGACGCCACCAGCCTCACGAATCAGCGGCAGTAGCGCCGCCACCTCGTAGAAAGACAGGGATGCGTCCACGACGGTGTCCACGGCACCCTCAGCGAGCATACACGCCGCCCAGAACGAACCGTACGCACGGGAACGACCCACTGAACCCAGAAGCTGTACAAGCTCCCCAGAGCGGTCCACAGCGCCTTCAGCAGCGGCCTTCCAGGAAGAGAGGTCGGTGTACGCGGCAGACAGCTGATCCAGCTGAGTCAGCGAAGACACCTCAAGACGAGTCGCCTGCGCCAAAGACTTACCCGTATACGCGTCCGAGCCGCGAGCAGCCCACCAGCGGCGACCCAGCGCGGGTGCAGACACCACACCCACCACCGGCTCACCCTGATCCAGCAGAGCAATCAGAGTCGCCCATACCGGTACGCCGCGGCGAAAATTATCCAGCTCAGCAATCGGTGCAATCACCCACTGGCGCGACGCCTGACCGTTATAGCCGGCATGCGTACCGGCAATACCGTCACGAGTACGCACACGCGACAGTTGCGCGTGCAGAAGCTCCTCAACCTCCTGGGCCACACCCGAGGCGTAATCTGCAGGCTCCTGCACCGGTGCCTGCGGCTCTGCGGGCTGCTGATTAGCCTGCTGCCACGGCGCCAACAGTGCCGCAGCCGGTGCCGTTTCGGCGGGCTCCACTACCTCGGATGCGGGGGAGAAGACCGGGCGGTCACGAAAACGCATGGTGCTCACACGATCGACGCTATCGGCAAGAATATGCGCAAGACGCAAATCGTCGGTGTACTGCTGGGGACGGCTCATAGTAATGATCTTCTTCAGTGTTCGGTGATGTAGTCAGCAAAAATGTGTGTGTAGTGCAGGGGAGAGAACCTAGACGAGAGCGCCCAGTTCCTTCTCCGAATCGCCCTCTTCAGGAGTCAACAGCAGCAGCTTACGCAAGGATTCCAGGCGGGCGGGACCGCTCTGACCGGCATGACCGGCAGCAACGTACGCCTCCAGACCGCACTCGGGAGCCTGCGCTGCGTGAGTACACGCCTTCGCACAATCCGCCGCACCCGGCGCCAGATCCACGAACGCCTCCACCACGGTCTCCTGCGGCACATGCGCCAAACCGAAAGAACGAATACCCGGAGTATCAATAATCCAGGTGCCCGGCTCCATCGGATCCCCATTCGCATTCACCGGACGCAACGCCAACGCCGACGAGGAAGTGTGGCGGCCACGGCCCGTCACCGCGTTCACATGGCCGGTTGCACGCTCAGAGCCGGTCAGCGCATTCACCAGGGTCGACTTACCCACACCCGAATGGCCCAGAAGCACCGACACCTGACCCAGCAGCTCCTGCAGAAGCTCCTGAACCGGCGCCGACTCCAAACCGGCAGCGCCCTCCTGACTCGGCGCCAAACCATCCGAAGACGAAGACAGCACAATCTTCAAACCGCTCGCCGCATAGTAATCCAGCAGGTTCTGCGGGTACCGCACATCGGTCTTCGTAATGCACAGAATCGGCTCAATACAGGCATCAAACGCCGCCACCACGGCACGGTCAATGAAGCCGGTGCGCGGCTCCGGGTTCGCCGCAGCAACCACAATCACCAGCTGCTGAGCATTCGCCACGACCACGCGCTCCGACGGGTCGGTGTCATCGGCGCTACGGCGCAGAATCGAGGTGCGCTCGCCCAGACGCACAATGCGCGCCAGGGTATCCTTCGCACCGGAGGTGTCACCCACCAAATCCACAAAGTCACCGGTCACAATCGCGGTGCGGCGCAGCTCCTTAGCGCGCGCCGCAATGAGGGTACGCTCCTTCTCGGTACCCTCATCAACAACGACCGACCAGCGGCCGCGGTCCACCGTAATGACCCTGCCACGAATCGCTTCTTTGAAGGTCGGGCGGTCCTTCGTGCGGGGGCGGGAGCCCTTCTTGTTCGGGCGCACGCGCACATCCGATTCATCCCATTCGGAGAAATCGCGCACGTTCATGCGGGAAGAACCCATTTAGAAGACCTCCTGGTCGGCGGTAACGGTGGAAGCGCCGGTCTGCCATTGCACCAGCATATCCTCCCACATTACGGTAAATTCGGGCATGGTCTTAGCCACGGTGGCCACATTCTGCACCACCACGTTGGGGCGGCGCAGACCAATAATCGCTGCGAAGGTCGCCATACGGTGATCGTCGTAGGTGCGAGCCAGAACCTGTGCAGCCTCAACGGTAGCGGGGATGGGCGCCTTAATCACCAGCGAATCGGCGGTGTCGTGGGCGCTGCCTCCCAGACGGTTAATCTCAGCGGCGAGCGCGGCAAGGCGGTCCGTCTCATGACCGCGCAGATGCGCAATACCGGTCAGCTCCACGCGACCCTTCACGAAAGCACAGGCAGCCGCCATAGTCGGCGCCAACTCACCACCGGCAGACAGGTCAAAGAAGAAATCACCCTCGGGAAGCTGCACCGGACCGGTTACGGTCAGACGGCCCTCAGAGTAGCGAACCTGCGCACCCAGTGCGGGCAGAAGCTCACGCCACATATCGCCCACCTGGGTCGTGCCCGCCGAAGAATCAGCCGCGGGTTCCGGCCAGTGGGGAATAGTTACCGACTCGCCGGTAACCACGGCAGCGGCAAGGAACGGACCGGCATTCGACAGGTCCGGCTCAATGGTCATCTCAAAGCCGGGGAAAGAACCGGGGTGAACCGTCCAACGGTACTCGCCACCTTCTGCTTCGTTGCCTTGGCTCGGGTAGTGCTCCTGAACCTCGATGCCCATCTGACGCAGTGCCTCCACGGTCATCTGAATGTGCGGGATGGACGGCACCGAAGAGCCCTCGTGCACCAGCACCATGCCCTGCGGCAGGCGAGGGGCCATCAACAGCAGAGCCGAAACGAACTGAGACGAGGTCGAAGCATCAATACGAACCACAGGCGCCTCAGAGACACCCTCCGCGCTCGCCAGACCGGGGGAGCGTAGCACGAAGGGCAGAGCGTTCTCGCCCTGCTCATAATCCACCTGCACACCCAGCTGACGCAGACCCTCTAGGGCAGGACCCATCGGACGCTGACGGGCATGCGGGTCACCGTCAAAAGCAAACTCACCCGGCAGCAGTGCCGCCAGAGCGGGTACAAAACGCATCACGGTACCGGCAAGACCGCACTCAATCGACACCGCCTGCGGCTGTATGGAATCTGCCTGCGCAAAGTTGAGGGGAGTGACCTTGATATCCGGACCAAACGGCGAATCGGTCGGCACCAGCTCAATACCCGCACCCAGCTGACGCAGCGCCTCAATCATCAGCGCCGAATCGCGCGAATGTAGAGGCGCACGCAAATACGAAGGGGAATCGGCCAAAGCAGCAAGCAGCAGATAACGGTTCGTGAGCGACTTAGAACCCGGAATATGCACCAGCGCATTCTTGCCAGCGGTTTCGCTGGAGGCGGGCACCAGGGGAGCGGGCCAATCGCCGGGGGAAAGTTGCACTGCTGCGTCGCTCATACATCCTCTTCTGGTTCAAATCATGGGGGCGCAGACTCAGAGACGCTGCGCCCGTTGACGTCTACCACTATTCTACCGGTTGAGGGTTTGCGAGCCGCTGAGGGCTCCAACGCTGAGATATGCGGCCCGAACGAACCAGGTAACACGAGCTAGACAGCGTGAACCAACCAATACGCGTAAAGGCGGCGCACCGTCATTGGTGCACCACCTTTACTCATCATTCGATTTCTCTACCTCAGCGGGACAACAACTTGGGGCAGTTTAGAGGTTTGCTTTGGCGCAGAAATTCTGCACATCCTGCAACAGTCTCACCTTCAACTGCTCGGGCGCCTGCTGAGCGCACGAAGAACGCATCTTCTCACGCACCATCAGCTCAAAGTCCTTTACATCCGCGCACTCGGGGCAGGCATTCAGATGCGCCTGAATTGTGTGTAGCTGCTCGGGGCTCAGCTCCCTATCGAGGAATTCGTAGAGGCGCTTGAGGGTCGATGAGCAGGGCAGGCCTCCGCAATCCTCTAGCGGCTCAGAAGCTACGGAAGCTGCAGGGGTTTGGGGGACGGAAAAATTCTTGTCTGTGCTTGACATCGGGGGTTCCTTTCACACGGAAGGTATAAAGCGTTAGGGGAAGTCTAGCCTTAACCTCATGGGGCTATCTCACCGGTAGAAGAACGGAGTTAAGAATCCGCAGGCGCCTCGGAACGAGAGCTCGCCGGCGGAGACTTTACGCCCTTGGCTGTGGTAGCCTTAGCCGGCTGCGCCTTAGCATGTGTCTTCGCTGCTACCTTTGCGATAGTCGAAGGGCGCAGACCATTCTCTCGCGCATAATCGAGTAGCTTTTCACGCAAAATCCGGCGGCCACGATGCAGACGAGACATCACCGTGCCCATGGGGATATCCAGAATCTCCGCAATATCCTTGTACGCGAAACCCTCCACATCGGAGTAGTACACCACCATGCGGAAATCCTCAGACAGCTCGTTCAGAGCCTCACGAACCTCCGTATTCGGCAGGGCGCTCAGCGCCTCCGCCTCAGCAGAACGCAGACCTACCGCATCATGCTCGCCGGCCTGAGCTAGCTGCCAATCCTCCACCGTCTCACCTTGAGACTGCTGCGGCTCACGTTTACGCTTACGGTACAGATTGATGTACGTATTCGTCAGGATGCGGTACAGCCACGCTTTCAGGTTCGTACCCTCGGTGAACTGGTGGTACGAGGCAAAAGCCTTCATATAGGTTTCCTGCACCAAGTCTTCAGCATCGGCAGAGTTGCGGCTCATCCGCAGGGCGGCAGCGTAGAGCTGATCCACATACTGCATAGCATCCGCGGTAAAGCGTTCGCGCAGCTCGCGGGTATCCGCCGCGGTGTTGGTTTCAGCCATGTTTCTCCTCTACAGGAACGCGCCAGGCGTTCACATCCATAACGTAGAATTCTTCTCTTTATTCCGCAGAACACCCACAAACATCTACGGGTAAAGCAAAACCCCGGGTCCGAATAATATCCGAAACGCCGGGGTTTTAAAGTGTATACAAGATACCTTATGCGTTGGGGCGCTTACCGTGGTTTGCGCCGCCCTTACGACGGTCCTTGCGCTTACGACCGCGCTTGCTCATCAGAGCCTCCTTATAGTGTTCATGGATGCACGCCCCACCTTCGCGGTGCGCGCTCCCTATTACCTGCCCTAGCAGAGGCGGCCACCGAAAACCGGTGGCCCACGCTATAAGGGCAACGCCGTCTATTTTTTCATAGAAACGGCATGATTGCATCTTGGAACCGGGATATGAGCTAAAAAACACGAACTTTCTTCGCATCAACTCGCAGTCCCAGCCGGGGGAGCAGGCTCTTAGCCGTGCTCAGGAATGTTCAGCCAGTTGTACCAACCGCGGTGCAGAACCAGCCACGCCATCAGACCGTAACCGGACTGACCCGGGCGACCATCATTTGCAGCAAGATCGTTGCGCCACTGCTCATGGTGAAGCAGCGGGTTGAACGTATCCACGTACACGTGGTTACGGCGGGTCACCACATCCGCGTATGCTGCCGACAGGTCAGCGATACGGCGGTTACGCTCAGCGTCCAGGGTCGGCGGCGGACCAACAACCAGAACCTTAATGTTGTTCTGCGACGCCATGTCCACAATGTTTGCCAGGTTCAAACGCGAACGAGCGCTGGTCAGACCCAAATCAATGTCAAAGGTCGACGGAGCAATAATGAGGCGGTTATCAGCACCGGGAACGAAGCGGCGGCGCGCCTCCTCAAACCAGCGTGCATTCAGCTGCTCGCTACCTTCATTGGGCGCGGCAAGGTTATATGCCGCAATGGATGCAGTGGTCTGCGGGGTGCGCGCCATAACACGGCCAAACCAGCCGAGGGTACGGGGGTCGCCAACACCGGCGAGCAGGTCATCGCCGACTGCCACAATTCGAATATTGCGTTGCTCCACGGAATTCTTTCTTCAGCAGGATGCGCCCGCCGTAGAGGCGGCAAGGCACGTGAGTAATAGTCTTCATATCTAGGATAAGCGCTCTTGAGCCTCTTTTCGAACTTAATATCCTCTCCGGTAAGTATCTGAGACTAAAAACCCGTCTTCGCACCAGAAACATCTGATGGGAAGACGGGTTTTGAAGAGCTAAAACCTTAGCTGCTTAGCCGTAGAAGACCTTAGCCGTAGAAGACCTTAGCCTTCGAAGACCTGGTTGAACAGGGCCTCAGCCTCAGCGGTGTGCAGCTTACCGGTACCAGCAGCCGGGGAAGCCGCAGCAGCACGGGAAGCAAGACGCACGCGGCGGTCCAGCAACGGCAGCAGGTTCACTGCCATGAACGGCCACTGACCCTGGTTAGCGGGCTCGTCCTGAGCCCACACAATGTCGGTAGCGTTCGAGTACAGAGCCAGCTGCTCCTTGATCTCCTGCTCGGGCAGCGGGTACAGCTGCTCCACCGAGACAATAGCGGTCTTGGTGTCGCCGCGGCGCTCGCGCTCTGCCTCCAGATCGTAGTAGAGACGACCGGAAACAAAGACCAGACGCTCAACCTGAGCCGGGTTGATGCCCGAACGGTCACCAATCACCGGCTGGAACGAACCCTCAGTGAAGTCCTCAATCGAGGATGCAGCAGCCTTCAGACGCAACAGCTGCTTGGGGCTGATCACCACCAGCGGCTTGTACGGACGGTGCTGAGCATGACGACGCAGCAGGTGGAAGTGCGAAGCCGGGGTCGACGGACAAGCCACAGTCATGTTGTTTTCAGCGCACAGCTGCAGGTAACGCTCAACACGAGCCGAGGAGTGGTCAGGACCCTGACCCTCGTAGCCGTGAGGAAGCAGCATAACCAGCGAGGAACGCTGACCCCACTTCTGCTCGGAGGAGGACACGAACTCGTCAATGATGGTCTGAGCACCGTTTGCGAAGTCACCGAACTGAGCCTCCCACACCACGAGCGAGTCGGGGCGCTCTACCGAGTAGCCGTACTCGAAGCCGAGAACGCCGTACTCAGAGAGGAAAGAGTTGTAGATACGGAACTTGCCCTGATCCTCAGAGAGGTGCTCCAGCGGCGACCATTCCTCATCAGTGATGTGGTCGTGCAGAACAGCGTGACGCTGAACGAAGGTACCGCGCTGAACATCCTGACCGCTCATACGAACGTCGGTGCCCTCCATCAGCAGCGAACCGAAGGCGAGCAGTTCGCCCATACCCCAGTTCACGTTGCCGCTACGGCCCATCTCAACGCGCTGGTCCATGAGCTTCTTTAGCTTCTTGTGGATGGTGAAGCCCTCGGGAGCCTTACCGAACGCGTCAGCGATGTGCTGCAGAGTGTCGCGGGAGATTGCAGTCTTACCGGAGTGAACGACCTCGGTATTCTGCTGGGATGCGGGCAGTTCCAGACCGGAAACATGTGCGCCAGCAGGAGCCGGTGCCGAAGACTGAGTCTCGACGAAGATAGCGTCCAGCTTCGAGTGGTAGGAGTTCAGAACTTCGTCTGCCTCTTCCTGAGAGACATCGCCACGACCGACCAAATCCTGTGCGTACAGGGTGCGGGTCGAGGGCAGGACGTCAATATCCTGGTACATCTTCGGCTGGGTCATCGACGGATCGTCAGCCTCGTTGTGACCGCGGCGGCGGTAGCAAATCAGGTCAATGACAACGTCGCAACCGAAGCGCTCACGGTACTCGAATGCCAGGCGTGCGGCGCGAACTACAGCATCTGGATCATCAGCGTTGACGTGGAAGACCGGAGCCTTGGTCATACGCGCAATGTCGGAGGCGTGGGTTGCGGTGCGGCCATCGTTCGGCAGGGTAGTGAAGCCAATCTGGTTGTTCACCACAACGTGCAGGGTGCCGCCTGTGGTGTAGGCCTTCAGACCAGCCATCTGCAGGGTCTCCATGACGATGCCCTGGCCCGCGAACGCTGCGTCACCGTGAATCAGGATCGGCAGGACCGGATGGCCTTCAATGCCCTGCTCGCGGTAGACGTCCTGCTTAGCGCGGACGATGCCTTCGAGTACGGTATTTGCAGCCTCAAGGTGCGAGGGGTTAGCAGCCACGTACACCTGGGTCTGCTTACCGGAATCGGAGGTGAAGACACCCTCGGTACCGAGGTGGTACTTCACGTCACCGGAGCCGCCCTCGTAAGGTGCTGCGGTGCCGGAGAACTCACGGAAAATCTGAGCGTAGGACTTACCGGCAATGTTGGTCAGCACGTTCAGGCGACCGCGGTGTGCCATACCAATCGCAACGCCCTTTAGGTCGTTGTTAGCGGCCTTGTCCAGAACAGCGTCCAGCAGCGGAATCAGGGACTCGCCGCCCTCCAGGGAGAAACGCTTCTGGCCCAGGTACTTGGTCTGCAGGAAGTTTTCAAACGCCTCAGCCTCAACCAGCTTGGAAAGAACACGCAACTGCTCCTCACGGGTGGGCTTAGCGGCACCGCGCTCCAGACGTTCCTGGAACCATGCACGAACCTCGGGGCCCTCAGAGTACATGTACTCAACGGACAGAGAACCGGAGTATGCCTCGTGCAGGCGCTCCAGGATGGTGCGCAGCGGCAGACGCTCAGAACCGCCAAAGCCACCGGTCGGGTAGACGCGGTCCAGATCCCACAGGGTCAGACCGTAGTTCTCCAGCTTCAGGTCCGGGTGCGAACGCATCTTGTAACCAACGGGGTTGGTTGCTGCGGTCAGGTGGCCGTGCACACGGTAAGCGTGAATCAGCTGCTGAATACGTGCAACCTTGGAAATTTCCTGAGCGTCATCGACGTGGTTGTCGCGGGCCCAACGAACCGGCTCGAAAGGAACCTTCAGGTCGCGGAAGATTGCATCGTAGAAGTCGTCGCCGCCGAGTAGGTAGTGCTCAACCAGCTTCAGGAACTCACCGGAACCTGCACCCTGAATGACGCGGTGGTCGTAGGTGCTGGTCAGGGTGATGATCTTGGATAGGCCCTGCTGAGTGATGAGCTTCTCGGACAGGCCGCGGAACTCAGCCGGGTACTCCAAAGCACCCACACCAATGATGGCCGCCTGGCCCTTGGAAAGGCGGGGCACCGAGTGGACGGTACCAATACCACCGGGGTTGGTCAGCGAAACAGTCGTGCCGCGGAAGTCCTCAATGGTCAGCGCGCCATTACGGCCACGCTTAACGATGTCGTTGTACGCATCCCAGAACTCGCGGAAGCTCAGCTGTTCAGCACCCTTCAGGTTCGGAACAACCAGGTTGCGGGAACCATCGGGGCGGGGCAGGTCAATAGCCAGACCAAAGTTCACGTGTGCGTTGTGGATTGCAACGGGCTTGCCCTTCTCATCCACACCGTAGGTCACGTTCATCGAAGGCATCGCTGCTACCGCGCGAATTACTGCGTAACCGATGATGTGAGTGAAGGAGACCTTGCCGCCACGGGTACTTGCCAGGTACTTGTTGATGGCAGTGCGGTTCTCAATGAGCAACTTTGCGGGGACCGCACGAACGGTGGTTGCGGTGGGGACAGTCAGCGACTCTTCCATGGTCGTGACGACTGCCTTAGCAGGGCCGCGGAGGGGGACAATCTTGTCTTCAGCAGGTTCCACAGGTTCAGCCTTCTTGGTAACAGCGGGAGGGGTGGGGGTAGCAGGCGCAGCCGCAGGCTTCGGTGCCGCGGGAGCTGGAGGTGTTACAGGTGCAGCAGGTACAGCGGGTGCCGCAGCAGGAGCTGCACTAGTGGTACCGGCGCCTCCCAGCGCCTTATCGATGGTCTCAAAAATGGGCCACCATGAATGGTCCACGAGGTTCTTGTCCTTCTGGTAACGCTCGTACTGTTCTTCAACGAACCATTCGTTACCGGCAAATTCCTCAGGAACCAGATGTTCTGGCAGATTTGGCACGTTATAACGCCTCTTCCAATTAGTGTGAATTTATCCGTCGCGTCCGGGGCTCGCCCGGCATAGACGACCCGCGTCTTCGAGGGGCGAATCATCACGCTGAGCATGTGCGCATCGCCTTTGGTGGCTGTTGTGTGTGCGGGTGTGCACCGTACCAACCTGCCTAGCGTGCCGTGAACGTCGGGGTTCATCCGCTTGCATGGCGGCACACTCATGCTCCTATGTATAAGTGTAAAGAGAAGCACGGTGAACTTTCCAGCTCATCGCGCTATATCCGCAATGCAATTTTTTACTCTTGCTGATTTGCTATGAGCCGTATGCATAACAATCTCAGTCTTGCACTTGTGAGCAGGCGCTCTAAGGCATCTGGAAGAGATGAAACCTTCGCTAAAATATGGGGTATGGATGACCCTTTGAGTAAGACTCTGACTACTAGTCAATGCAGAATACTGCCAGCACACGCTGCGCCCTATGGCATCAGCGCACCCGAAAATAGCCCCTCCTCGGGCGCTCAGCATCTGGACAAGATGCCTGTTGAATCTCTACGCCAGAACCAGCACAGCGCAAATTACCCCGTGGAGGCGGTGACTGCGTGGATCTGATACTCCTACTCATCGGTCTACTCCTCATCCTGGGTACCGGCTTCTTTGTCGCCGTAGAGTTCTCCCTCGTGGCACTCGAAACTGCGACCGTGCAGCAGGCAAAAGACTCCGGCGATAAAGCCGCAGACGCTGTCCTGCGTTGCCTCAAAACCCTCTCCACTCAGCTGTCCAGCTGCCAGATTGGCATCACCATCACCACGCTGCTGACCGGCTACACTCTCGATTCCGCCATCAAGGCGCTCACCACCGGTGTAATCAACAGCATGGGGTTGCCCAGCAGCGTGACCGATATGCTCACCCTGCTGCTGGCAATGCTCGTCGCAACCCTGCTGTCCATGATTATTGGCGAGCTGTTGCCCAAGGGCCTCGCCATTGCTACCCCCTACACCGTGGCACGCCGAGTTGCCCCCGCACAGCTGGCATTCACCCGGGTCATGTCCCCACTCGTGCGCCTCATGAACGGCTCCGCCAACTGGATCCTCGGACGCTTCGGCATGGAAGCCAAAGAAGAGCTCTCCGCGGCACGCACCCCCGAAGAGCTCTCCTCCATGGTGCGCCGCTCCGCAGAAGAAGGCACCCTTGACTCCGACACGGCACGCTTTGTAGACCGCACCCTGCGCTTCTCCGAGCTGACCGCCTCCGAAGTGATGACCTCGCGCGGGCAGGTCGCCATGCTCGAAGACACCGCCCCCGTTACCGAAGTCATCAAGCTGGCACGCTCCACCGGCCACTCCCGATTCCCCCTTTACAAGGGCGACCATGACAACATTGTGGGCGTCGTGCACGTGAAGAAGGCAGTCGGTGTGCCCCCGGAGGTCCGCGAAACCCTTGAAGCCGGCGCCCTCGCAGAAGACGTGCTGCAGGTGCCCGAAACCCTGCACCTGGACGCGCTGCTCACCCGGCTGCGCCAGGGCGCCCTGCAGCTTGCCGTGGTCCTCGACGAATACGGCGGAACCGCGGGCATCGCAACCCTTGAAGACCTCGTCGAAGAAATCGTCGGCGAAGTCTCCGACGAACACGACCGCGGCCGCACCGAACGCCCCCTACGCTACGGCAACGGCGACTGGGTGTTCTCCGGTCTGCGCCGCCCCGACGAAATCAACACCCTTATCCCCGGGCTCGAGGTTGAGGAAAGCCCCGAATATGAAACCGTCGGCGGCTTTATGATGGAACGGCTCGGTCGCATCCCCGAAGTAGGCGACAGCGTCCCCGTACCCGGCGGCACCCTGCGCGTGGACACCCTCGAAGGCCGCCGCGTGGACCGCATCCGATTCACCCCCGCACCTAGTGCGCAGGAACAGACCGAAAAGGGAGGCAAAGCATGAACGACTGGGTAGCCATAGCACTGCTCATCATCCTGCTCGCCGGAAACGCCTTCTTCGTCGCCGGTGAATTCGCCATTATGTCCACCCGACGAGCACAAATCGAACCGCTCGCCGAAGAAGGCAATAAACGAGCGCAGACCGTCATCTACGCGCTAGAAAATGTCTCGCTCATGCTCGCCACCTGCCAGCTGGGCATCACCATCTGCTCCCTGCTGATCCTGAACGTTTCAGAACCGGCGCTGCACCACATGCTGGAGGTGCCCCTGCACCTGGTCGGCTTGCCCCACACAATCGTGGATGTGCTCGCCTTCGGTATCACCCTGATCTTGGTCACTTACCTGCACGTGATTTTCGGCGAGATGGTTCCCAAGAATGCCGCCGTGACCCTCGCCGCCCGCGGTGTGGCTCTCTGGATCGTGCCGACTCTGGTGACCGTCTCCAAAATTTTCGCCCCCGTGGTTGCCCTGCTGAACAATCTGTCCAATAAGCTGTTGGCGCTCATGAAGGTCGAAGCGAAGGACGAAGTCGCCTCCACCTTCACCCTGGGTGAGCTGCAGACCATCGTGGCAACCTCAACCGCGGAAGGCACAGTGGAGGACGACGCAGGCGTGATTGAAAGCGCTCTCGAATTCACCGAGAAGGACGTCTACGAAATCATGGTGCCCGGCGATAAACTCGTCACCCTGCCCTTCGGCAGTACCCCAGCCGAGCTGGAACGTGCCGTGGCACGCAGCGGCTACTCCCGCTTCGTCATTGCCGACAGCGACGGAACTTACATGGGCTACCTGCACGTGAAGGACGCCCTCGCCATCGCCTCCGAACGGTTCGATGAGCCCTTCCCCTGGTACAAGCTGCGTTCCCTGGACACGCTCACCCCGACCACCGATATTGATGACGCGCTCGCCTCCATGCAGCGTAGCCGAACCCATATCGCGCAGGTTATGGATGAGCATGGCGTAACCCTCGGCGTGGTCTTCCTCGAAGATGTGCTGGAGGAGCTCGTCGGCGAAATCAACGACACCACCCAGGACGCGGTGCGTGAGCGTGTGCGCCGACAGCAGTCGCGTAAAGCCCAATAACCGCATCGTGAGATACCCCGAGTAAAACAGGGGAATCTTGAACACACAGCCCGCCCGGCACTCTCGTGAAGAAGAGCGCGGGGTGGGCTGTTTTACTGCCAAAAACGGTTGATGGTGGTACGTAAGAGGTAGTCTCAGGGGGCGGTATGAAGCGGCATTGGGGGAGCGGAATGGGCCTGGCTATATATCCCTGCTCCATAAGCTCCTGACAGAGAAATGAGCCGCCCAACATCACCTCAATGAGACCAATAATGAGACCAATAAAGAGTTGTTTATACGGGTGTGCTCATGATGTAGTTAAGAAACCTACAGAACAGAACGAAGCGAAAGAGAGCCCATATGTCGTACCCGAAGATTACCCGTAAGCACTTCCTCACCGCAATGGGCTCACTCGCTGCATCCTCCCTGCTGCTGGCAGGCTGCGCAACCGAGAACAACACCTCCTCCAGTTCATCCTCCTCGGCTGGTTCCAAAGGCAAGGTCAAGGTTGTCGCCTCCACCGACGTCTACGCAGATATCGCTAAGCAGATTGGCGGCGAATACATTGAGGTGACCGCGCTGATTGCCTCCACCAGCACCGACCCCCACTCCTATGAAGCCACCAGCGCCGACCGCCTTAAGGCAAAGGACGCATCCCTAATCGTCATCAACGGCGCAGGCTACGACCTGTTCCTTGAAGACCTCGCGGGCAAGGATAACACCTCCCAGAAGATTGTGAACGCGGTCAAGATCAGCGGTAAGCTCACCGACGCCGAATACACCCACCTGGTCGAGGACCACCGCGGCGGTGAACATCATGAAGACGGCGACGACCACGCCCACGCACACGAATTCAACGAGCACCTCTGGTACGACTTCGAAACCATGAAGAAAATCGCCCAGCAGATCGCTGAAGAGCTTGCAGGCCTCGACTCCGCACATGCTGAGGTGTTCCGCACCAACGCATCCACCTTCGCCAAGGAACTGGACGCACTGGATGCAGCAGCTAAGGCAATCGCCGGTGAGGGTAAGAAGTACCTGTCCACCGAGCCCGTACCGGACTATCTGATTTCCTCCACCGGCGCAGAGAACGCAACCCCCAGCGAATTCGTTGAGGCGGCCGAAGCCGGCAATGACGTTCCCGCCCTCGTCCTGAAGGAAACCAAGGACATGGTCACCGAGAAGAAGGTCCAGCTACTCGCATACAACGAGCAGACCTCTACCTCCCAGACCAATGAGGTGCTACAGGCAGCTAAGGACGCCTCGGTGAACTACGTATCCTTCACCGAAACCCTGCCGGAGAACACCAACTACCTGGCATGGATGAAGACCAACGTCAGCAACCTCGAAAAGGCGCTCTCCTAAGTGACTGGCAACAATAACGGTGCCACCCCCGCGATTTCTATTCGCGGGGGTAACCTCGCTTTCGGGGCCCGCACCCTCTGGAAAGATCTAACCCTCGACATCGGTGCAGGCGAATACTTCGCCGTGCTCGGACCCAACGGCTCCGGTAAGTCCACCTTCCTCAAAGTCGTTCTCGGTCTGACCGGACTCAACGCCGGCGAAATCTCTGTGCTCGGCAAGCCCGCACGCCTGGGCAACGCCGGAGTCGGCTACGTACCGCAACAGAAGTCCATCCCTACCTCCACCCCGATGCGCGCCCGCGACCTGGTGGGACTTGGCGTGGACGGGCCCCGCTGGGGCATCCGCCTGCACGGCCGAAAATACCGCGCCAAGGTGGACGAGCTCCTCGAAGCCGTCGGCGCGACCGAATACGCGAACGTGCCGGTGGGCCTTCTCTCCGGCGGTGAGCAGCAGCGCCTGCGTATTGCTCAGGCGCTCGCGAACGACCCGAAAATTCTGCTGGCTGACGAGGCACTCCTCTCCCTGGACCTCAACCACCAGTACGCGGTGGCTGAGCTGATTCACCGTTTCAATCGTGAACGCGGCGTGGCGGTAGTGTTCGTGACCCACGAGATTAACCCCATCATTGAGCATGTGGATCGTGTCCTCTACTTGGCGAATGGCCGTTTCACGGTCGGCTCGGTGGAAGAGGTTATGACCAGCGAGACCCTCACTTCCCTGTACGGAACTCCGGTGAGCGTGCTCAAATCCAACGGCCGCTATGTGGTGGTGGGTGAGACTCACGCCAGCGACCACTGCCATCTTGTGGGCACCGACCAGAACATTCATGGCTCTCACCTGAAGTCTGGTCTTTCTGAACCGCAGCGCACCCTACACCTTCCGGGAGGAACCACTCGATGACCATTCTTGCTTTCCTCCCTGCTCTGGCTCCGGTTGCCGTCGCGCAGAATGATTTGCTCTCCCGTATCTTCGTCTTTGACCGCTACGGTGAGCTGCTGCAGATGCTGCAGAACTCTATTTTTGCTGGCGCTGTTCTGGGCCTTATCGGCGGTTTCGTCGGTATTTTCGTGATGATGCGCGACCACGCCTTTGCGGTGCACGGCATCTCTGAAATGTCTTTCGCTGGTGCCGCCCTTGCCCTGTTGCTCGGCTATGACGTGGTGACCGGCTCCATGGTTGGTTCGATTGCCTCGGCTCTGCTGATTGCCTTTTTGGGCTCTAAGGCGAGTAACTCGAACTCGGTGATTGGTGCACTCATGCCGTTCGGCTTGGGCTTGGGTATTCTCTTCCTCTCCCTGTACCAGGGTCGTAGCGCCAATAAGTTTGGTCTGCTGACCGGTCAGATTGTGTCTGTGGATGCTGACCAGCTGCACACCATGATTATTGGTGCGGTGGTTATTATTTCCCTGCTGGTGATGGTGTGGCGTCCGCTGAGCTTCGCCTCCCTGGACCCGGAGGTCGCGCGCGCTAAGGGCGTGCCGATGCGCTTTTTGTCCCTGGTGTTCATGGTGATTCTGGGTATTGCTGTGGCGCTGTCGGTGCAGGTAGTCGGTTCGCTGCTGGTGCTAGCGCTACTGATTACTCCGGCGGCTGCGGCGATGCAGGTGACTGCCTCTCCGGTACGCACCCTGATCCTGTCGGTGCTGTTTGCGGAGGCGTCCATTGTGGGGGGTATTCTGCTGGCTCTTGCCGGTTCCCTGCCCATTAGCCCCTACGTGACCAGTATTTCCTTCCTAATTTATGTGGTGTGCCGTGTGATTGGTGGCGTGAAGCGTCGCCATAGCGCGTCGGGCCGTCAGCTGACTGAGAAGGCATAGAACCTATAAGAAAGAGCCCCGCCTCAGGAATGAGGTGGGGCTCTTTCATTGTCGTGCATGG
>NZ_JAPWAL010000019.1:0-41105 GCF_041432905.1 Rothia sp. 27098_8_161
AATCCCGTAGGTTTGCGGTGATTATAGCGAGAGGGAAACGCCTGGTTCCATTCCGAACCCAGAAGCTAAGGCTCTTTGCGCCGATGGTACTGCACTTTTGAGGGTGTGGGAGAGTAGGTTATTGCCGCTTTATTGTTCAATAGCCCCGGCTTTGCCGGGGCTATTTTCGTTTGGGGAGGTCTAACGGCCTCCCCATTTGTCTTTAACATCCTATCGGTACGGGTGCACGGAAGGTGCTCTCTATACTAGAATGGTATGGCTTATGTTTAGGCATTAGCGGGTGTATCTAAAGCACCCCTCATAGAGTTGATGCCTCAGGCAGCGGTTCGCCCGAACCGACTGCATACCCTACCCGCCGACACTGGCGGATACCTCCCAAGGAGATTCATGTCTGAGACCCCCCGTCACGAGTCTAACGGCTCCGGCCCCCGCCATCACCGCAAGAACAGCGGAGGAAAGGACATCCGCTCCAAGAAGGGCGGCAAGAACTTTGGCGGTAAGGGCGGTTTCAAGCGTAATGACCGCGGAGGCAAAAAGTTTGACGGTCGTCGCTCCGATTCCCGATCCAAGGCACCTCGCTCCAACGGTCCCGAGGCTGAAGCACCTCGCGAAGAAGTACGCAGCATTGGTGGCCGTGCAGGCTACCGCCCCGCAAAGCCCAAGGCACCGGAAATTGACGATGACATCACCGGTCGCGAGCTGGACGGCGCAACCTTCCGTCAGCTGCGCGCCCTTGAGCCGCGCAACGCAGAAACCGTTGCAAAGCACCTCGCCATGGCAGGTCGCTACCTCGACATCGACCCCGAATTCGCACTAGAACACGCCGTTGCCGCATCCCGTAGCGCAGGCCGTATTGCCGCAGTACGCGAAGCTGTTGGTGTTGCCGCATACGTAGCAGAAGACTTCGAACTGGCACTGCGCGAACTGCGCACCCACCGCCGTATTAGCGGCTCCGTAGACCACCTGGCACTGCTGGTAGACTGCGAACGTGCGCTCGGCCGCCTACCCAAGGCAATGGAAATGATTGCAGAATCCGAGAAGGAAGAACTGCCCGCCAACGTGCGCGTAGAGCTCGCCATCGTTGAATCCGGCATCCTCAGCGATCAGGGCAAGAAGTCCGAGGCTGTCGTAGCACTGCAGATTCCTCAGCTGAACCCTAAGCGTGCCTTCGAATACAGCCCCCGCCTGTTCAGCGCGTACTCCGACGCGCTTGCTAACGCAGACCGTAACCAGGAAGCAGAACGCTGGGCACGCCTCTCATTCATGGCAGAAGCAGCATTGGGTCAGGGTAACTTCGCAGAACCCGAAATCTTCGACATGTTCGGTGAAGCAGGCCTCTTCGAAAAGGAAGAGAAGCCCGTAGAACTCACCGAGTCCGCAGGCGAAAAGTCCGAGGAGATCGCTGAAGCATCCGCAGAAAATGAAGCAAGCGAAGCTCAGGAAGAGGCAGTTGAGGACGAGAAGACCGAACTGCCCAAGACTGAAGAAGCAGAAGAAACCTCCGCAGAATAAGACTGCGGAGAATCTAAGAATTCTAAATACGCGACCTAAGTGTCAGCGTGAAACCGTTGGACGCCACACCCAAGCAGGGAAGAGCGTCCAGCGGTTTTCTATATAATCGCTCGAAGGTGCCAACGCTAGAGTGTCTAACAGGTACGATTAATAGCGACAACCGCCAGAGACCCCGAGAGGAACACTCTATGACCACGAACGCACTCCTATCCCGCTACGATGCCCTCCTCTCCGACCTGGACGGCGTAGTCTACGCAGGCCCCTTCGCCATCGAAGGTGCACCCGAAGCGCTCAACCGCGCTGAAGAAGAAATCAACGTACCGGTCATCTTCGTCACCAACAACGCATCGCGTTCCGTAGAATCCGTAGCAGAGCACCTGCGTGAACTGGGCGTGCACACCCGAGCAGGACGCGTCGTCAGCTCCGCACAGGCAGGCGCAGCACTGCTTGCACAGCATGTACCCGCAGGCTCCAAAGTACTCGTCACCGGCACCGAAGCACTTGCCGACTGTGTTCGTGCAGTAGGCCTCGAAACGGTACGCAAGGAAGAAGAAGGCCCTGTAGCCGTCATCCAGGGATTCGACCCCAAGATTGGCTGGGAAGACCTCGCGGAAGCCGCCTACACCCTCGCAAACCCCGACATCCTCTGGATTGCAACTAACACTGACCAGAGCATCCCCAAGGAACGAGGCCAGGCACCCGGTAACGGCACCCTCGTCGCAGCCGTAGCAACTGCCTCGCGCCGTACCCCGCTCGTCGCGGGTAAACCCGAAGCACCAATCTTCCACACCGCAGCGCAGGCAGTGAACTCCAGCCGCCCCGTCATCGTGGGCGACCGCCTGGACACCGACATTCTCGGAGCCAACAACGCAAAGATGGACGGCGCCCTCGTCCTTACCGGCGTACAGACCTACCAAGACGTCATCGAGGCCGTGCCGAACCAGCGTCCGACCTATATTCTGCGCGCCCTCGAGGACTTCTTCGCACCCTACCCCGAAATTGAAGTGCTCTACGAAGGTTACGAAGTCATCGCAACCGGCCCCACCTGGCAGGCACGAGTTCGCGGTGAAAACCTGAGCCTGACCGGCCCCGAGATTGAAGATACCGAAGCATTCGCGGGCAGCGAGAGCGAAGCCGAAGCATGGCGCGTAGCCTGCGCGGCATGGTGGGCAGCAAACCCCGAACAGGGCGCACGCCCCAACATCCAGGGGATCCCCGGTGCCTAAAGAACCGGACACTAACAGCACGGCTGAGGAAAGCTCTGAGCTTGACGCAGAATTCGAGCGCCAGCTGGCGGCGACCCTCGCCTTGGATCCCGTAGAGCGCGTCAAGCGCCTCGAAACGATGAGCGAGCAGCTGGAGAAAGACCTCGAAAACCTCTCCTAGTTCACCGGCACTAGATAACCCGTCACCAGACGAGAGAAAGAAGACAAGGACACTGTGCGCCTCGATAAATACCTGGTCGAAGCCGGATTCGTGATCTCCCGAACCCTCGCCGCAAAACTTATTGCGGCGGGAGACGTGCAAGTCAACGGCAAGGTTGCACGCAAAGCGTCCATGCTCGTGGGCCCGGAGGATACCCTCTACGTGCGCCAGAGCGAACTGACCGAATACGTCAGTCGCGCAGGCCACAAGCTCGCCGGTGCCCTCGACGCATTCCCCGATATTGAGGTGGAAGGTAAGCGCTGCCTGGACGCGGGAGCCTCCACCGGAGGCTTTACCGACGTGCTACTTCGTCGAGGAGCTGCCCACGTAGCCGCCGTTGATGTAGGACACGGGCAGCTTGTGGAAACACTACGCAAAGAACCGCGAGTTGGCGTGTACGAAGGACTCAATGTTCGTTACATGAAGCCCGAAGATATTCGCGGGCAGGTTGAGCTGACGGTTTCTGACCTCTCGTTCATCTCGCTGACCCTGGTCATGGAGTCGCTAGCGAACGCCACCGAAACCGGTGGCGACCTGGTGCTCATGGTCAAGCCGCAGTTCGAGGTTGGCAAACACCGCATCGGACGCGGGGGAGTGGTGCACGAAGAATCCGCCCGCCGTGAAGCAGTGGAAAAAGTCCAGGCATCTGCGGTAAGCCACGGATTGCGCGTGATGGGTATGGAACCCAGCCCGCTCCCCGGACAGGACGGCAATGTAGAGTACTTCCTATGGTGCAAAAAATAAAGGGTCTTCGGAATATATAGTGGAATTACTTTCTTAATAGTTTAAAAACAACTGGTGTTTAAATCGGATTTTCTGGTGGGATGTTAGGATAATCAATAGTATTATATAAAAGTATCAATCACATACGAGTGATACTTTGGGAAAAAAATAAAATAGTCCAATTTACTTGACCGTGTACTATGGTACATGGTTTATAATATTCAGGGGGTGAAATAAGATGATTTATCGCATTAGTGAGTTTGCAGATAAATGTGGAGTTAATAAAGAAGCGATCAGATATTACGAGCGAAAAAATTTATTACAAGAACCTCACCGAACGGAAGCTGGTTATCGGATATATTCATATGATGACGTTAAGCGTGTTGGGTTTATTAAACGAATACAGGAACTTGGTTTCTCTTTAAGTGAGATTTATAAATTACTTGGTGTTGTAGATAAAGATGAAGTTCGTTGTCAAGATATGTTCGAATTTGTTTCCAAAAAACAAAAGGAAGTGCAAAAACAAATAGAGGATTTAAAACGAATTGAAACTATGTTATAATAGAAACATTAACAAACGAAAGGAGCTTTTTTATGAATAAATTTAAGGTAAACATTTCAGGAATGACTTGTACGGGTTGTGAAAAACACGTAGAATCAGCACTTGAAAAGATAGGTGCTAAAAATATTGAGTCTAGTTATCGTCGTGGTGAAGCAGTATTTGAACTGCCCGATGATATTGAGGTTGAAAGTGCAATAAAGGCGATTGATGAAGCAAATTACCAAGCCGGAGAAATTGAAGAAGTATCATCACTAGAAAACGTGGCGTTAATTAATGAAGACAATTATGACCTTCTTATTATTGGTTCTGGTGCTGCTGCCTTTTCTTCGGCAATTAAAGCTATAGAATACGGTGCAAAAGTTGGAATGATTGAGCGTGGAACGGTTGGGGGAACCTGTGTGAATATTGGCTGTGTTCCGTCAAAAACTCTTCTTAGGGCAGGGGAAATCAATCATTTATCAAAAGACAATCCGTTTATAGGTTTACAAACATCCGCTGGAGAAGTGGATTTAGCTAGTTTAATCACGCAAAAGGATAAATTGGTGAGCGAACTTCGGAATCAAAAATATATGGATTTAATTGATGAATATAATTTTGATTTAATTAAAGGTGAAGCAAAATTCGTTGATGCTAGTACGGTTGAGGTCAATGGGACAAAGTTATCTGCAAAACGCTTTTTAATTGCAACAGGTGCATCGCCTTCGTTGCCCCAAATTTCAGGACTTGAAAAAATGGACTATTTAACTAGTACAACACTTCTTGAGTTAAAGAAAATACCAAAACGATTAACTGTAATTGGTTCAGGATACATTGGAATGGAGCTTGGACAACTATTTCATCATTTAGGTTCAGAAATAACGCTTATGCAAAGAAGTGAGCGACTTTTAAAGGAGTATGATTCTGAGATTTCAGAGTCAGTTGAAAAAGCGTTAATTGAACAGGGTATAAACCTTGTCAAAGGGGCAACTTTTGAGCGTGTTGAACAAAGTGGAGAGATAAAAAGGGTTTACGTAACAGTAAATGGCAGTAGAGAAGTCATTGAATCAGATCAGTTACTTGTTGCCACTGGAAGAAAACCAAATACGGATTCTTTAAATTTAAGTGCAGCAGGTGTTGAAACTGGAAAAAATAATGAAATCCTGATCAATGATTTTGGCCAAACAAGTAATGAAAAGATTTATGCAGCAGGAGATGTGACTTTAGGACCACAATTTGTATATGTAGCAGCCTATGAAGGTGGAATTATTACTGATAATGCTATTGGCGGATTAAACAAAAAAATAGATTTATCGGTAGTTCCTGCTGTTACGTTTACGAATCCGACGGTTGCAACGGTTGGTTTAACAGAAGAACAAGCAAAAGAGAAAGGGTATGATGTGAAGACATCTGTATTACCTTTAGATGCTGTTCCAAGAGCAATTGTAAACCGTGAAACAACCGGTGTATTTAAACTAGTAGCAGATGCAGAAACACTAAAAGTATTAGGGGTTCATATTGTATCTGAAAATGCAGGAGATGTCATCTATGCAGCATCATTAGCTGTTAAATTTGGCTTAACGATAGAAGATTTAACAGAAACCCTAGCACCATATTTAACAATGGCTGAAGGGCTAAAATTAGTTGCACTTACGTTCGATAAAGATATTTCGAAATTATCTTGTTGTGCAGGCTAAGGGAACTTTTTTACAACTCCCTATTCAACGGTGTCGAAAGTAAATTATAGTGCCGAAAATAAATAGTGCTAAGGCAGTCTGAGAAAAACCGCTCGATAACGCAGGACGCGTTGAGGGTAGGGCTTTCTCAGGCTGTCGCGCTATTCGCAGGTATTTTTTACGGGTATTTTAGAGATACCCCAGCTGCACGCTATTCGAAATAATTTTCTAAAAATATGGTGTTTTAGAAAATCTTCGAGAACATATTCGGTATGATAGGTGTAGATACACCATCTCAACACCCAATGGGAGAGAATCCTTATGGCAGAACACGAAAGCCACGCCCCGCAGGAAGCAACCACACAGGTGGCTGCTGTAGATGCGCGCGATGGTTCCGAACGTCGTGGTTCCGAAGACTCGGTGGAACAACGTCACCGTAAGATTCTCGTCTTCGCCCACGTGGGGCGCAAAGAAGCACGAGATGCCGCCCGACAGGCGTGCACTCAGCTCTACGAAGCGGGACTTGCACCCGTCATGACTCGCTCCGATCTGGAGACCCTGAGTGAAAACTGGGACGAGCCCATCCCCGTGCAGGTCGTCCACGAATCCGTGGCGCTCATTGATATTGAACTCGGCGTGGTGCTCGGCGGTGACGGCTCGATTCTTCGCGCCGCCGAAATGGTGCGCCGAACTAGCGTTCCGCTCATTGGCGTGAACCTGGGACACGTTGGCTTCCTTGCTGAATCCGAAGAGAGTGACCTGACTGAAACCGTTCGCTGCATCGTCAACAACGAATACACAGTTGAAGAACGCATGGCAATCGACGTGGAAGTCTGGAACGACGGCAAGCGAGTGCATAGCGATTGGGCACTGAATGAAGCTAGTGTCGAAAAGGGCAACCGCGAAAAAATGATTGAAGTTATTATCGAGGTGGATTGCCGCCCGCTCAGTAGCTTCGGCTGCGACGGCGTGGTCATGGGAACCCCCACCGGCTCGACTGCCTACGCTTTCTCCGGTGGCGGTCCGGTCGTCTGGCCCGAAGTTGAAGCAATTCTCATGGTGCCACTCTCGGCTCATGCGCTCTTTGCGCGCCCGCTGGTAGCAGCGCCGACCTCCACCTTGGCGGTAGAAATGATGCCAGGAAACGGTGCCTCCGGCGTGCTCTGGTGTGATGGCCGCCGAACCGTAGAGTTGGACCCCGGATCCCGTATTGAGGTGCGACGCTCCGAAAAATCGGTGCTGCTTGCCCGTATCCACCCGGCTCCCTTCTCGGAACGACTGGTGCGTAAATTTGAGCTTCCGATTCGTGGTTGGCGAGGTCCACAGGACGGCGAGAAGCGCTAAAGAAAAGGAATGAACGTTCGTGATTGAGGAAATCCATATTCGAGACCTCGGCATTATTACCGATGCAAGGCTCCCCCTCGAACCCGGATTCTCGGTGCTGACTGGCGAAACCGGCGCAGGTAAAACCATGGTCGTCACCGCCCTCGGCATGCTCCTGGGTGCCCGATCCGACGCATCCAGCGTGCGTAACGGTGCCAAGAGCGCCCTCGCCGAAGCAGTGATTCGCCTGCCCCCCGGACACCGTGCCCTTGAGCTTGCCGAAGAAGCCGGCGGCACTGCTGAAGACATCGACGAACAGACCTCCGAACTGCTTCTGGCACGCACCGTCAACGCTTCGGGGCGCTCCCGCGCCCACGTCGGCGGTTGTTCCGCACCCATCGGAACTCTGTCTCAGATTGGTCAGACTCTTGTTGCAGTCCACGGCCAGTCCGATCAGTTGCGCCTCAAATCAGTTGCAGAGCAGCGCCACTCCCTCGACCTGTACGCCGGTGAAGGGCTCGCCAACTTGCTTGAGAAGTACCGCGAAAACTACGAGCGATACCGTGCCGCCGCCGCAGAGCTCAAGGAGGTACGCGAAAACTCTCGCGCACGCGCCCTCGAAGCGCAGACCCTGCAGGGCGCCCTCGAAGAAATTAGCACGGTCAACCCGCAGGGTGGGGAAGAAGAAGAGCTCAAAGCCGAAATGGTGAAGCTCATGAACGTTGAAGCGCTACGCATTGCCTCGGCAACCGCCTCCACAGCGCTCAGTGGTAGTGAATACTCTACCGGCGATGAGCAGAGCGTCATGAGCCTGCTCGATGCAAGCCGCTCCGCGCTACAGTCGCAGGCGGACGCTGATGAAGAGCTTGCCTCCCTCGCGGCGCGCGTCAACGAACTGCTGATTCTTGCCACCGATATTTCCTCGGATCTGTCCTCCTACATGGCCTCCCTGGACGTTGAAGGTCCCGAACGTCTGGCACAGGTACAGACTCGCCGCGCCCAACTGGCAACCCTCACCCGCAAGTACGGCGCCGATATTGCCGAGGTGCTCGAATGGGCCGAAGAATCCCGTGCACGCCTTGAGACCCTGGTGGACGACCCCCAGCGACAGGAAACCCTGGAAACCGAACTGGTACAGCTACGCAAGGTGCTCGGTGCCCAGGCAGAAGAGCTAACTGCCCTGCGCCGTGCTGCCGCACAGAAACTGGCGGATGCCGTCAGCGAGGAGCTCACTGCTCTTGCCATGCCGAACGCATCCCTGGTCGTGGAGGTTGCCGAAGCTGAAAAGTTTTCTGTGCACGGTCGAGACACCGTCACCTTCATGTTGGCCCCGCACCGAACCGCCGTGCCGCGCCCGCTCGGTAAGGGTGCCTCCGGTGGTGAGCTCTCCCGCGTGATGCTCGCCTTGGAGGTGGTGCTTGCCGAGGTGGACCCCGTGCCCACCTTCATCTTCGATGAGGTGGACTCCGGCGTGGGTGGTAAGGCAGCTATCGAAATCGGTCGCCGCCTCGCCATGCTCGCCCGACACGTGCAGGTTCTGGTGGTCACCCACCTGCCGCAAGTTGCAGCCTTCGCGGACCAGCACATCCTCGTGCTGAAAAACGATGACGCGTCCCTCTCAAAGGTCAAGGTACTTTCCGAAGAGGAACGTGTGGTGGAGCTTGCGAGAATGCTCTCCGGACACGATCAATCAGAATCGGCGCGAGAGCACGCCCGAGAGCTGCTGGCAGCCGGTCGAGACGTGCCGTAGGGACGCTGAAAGTAACATGCAAACCTACCGGGAAAAGGATTGGAAAGGTGCTGGTAAAAGCGCCGAAAGGTGGCATCTTTCGCACTAAAGACCATCAAAGGGGCTGAAGCACGCGAGCGTGTCTCAGAAAGTTGTCGGCACAGCCCGTGCCGGTGACCAACAGCGGCGCATGGAGCCCAGAGGATGTGAGATACTCTGTGAATGCTCCTACACCTGCTTCTACACGGCGCGGCGGGAATAATAAATCCCCGGCTCCGTTTACAGTGGTGATAAGGATAAATAGGGGAGGGAAAGCCGCCTGAGAAATCTTCTCGCGGCAAAACCCTCTGCTTGGATAGCAGACAAGAAAATGGTAGGCTTGAATTCCGTGGTGAATGAAAAAAATAACGCTCTGAATGCGTCCTCTAACGACAAGGTAACCCGCCAGATTTTCGTGACCGGCGGCGTTGCATCTTCTCTAGGTAAGGGTCTGTCGGCCTCTTCCCTCGGTCAGCTTCTTCGCGCACGTGGCCTCTCTGTGACCATGCAGAAGTTCGACCCTTACCTGAACGTCGACCCCGGCACGATGAACCCCTTCCAGCACGGTGAAGTCTTTGTCACCGACGACGGTGCTGAAACCGACCTCGACATCGGACACTACGAGCGCTTCCTGGACGAAAACCTCGACCAGTCCGCTAACGTGACCACCGGCCAGGTCTACTCCTCCGTCATCGCGAAGGAGCGCCGCGGTGAATACCTTGGTGACACCGTCCAGGTCATCCCTCACATTACCGACGAAATCAAGGCCCGCATGCGTCACGCAGCGGAAATTGACGACGCGCCCGACATTATTATCACCGAAATCGGTGGTACCGTCGGCGATATCGAGTCCCTGCCCTTTATGGAAGCAGCACGCCAGGTACGCCGCGATGTTGGCCGCAAGAACGTCTTCTTCCTGCACGTCTCCCTGGTGCCGTTCATCGGCCCCTCTGGCGAGCTCAAGACCAAGCCGACCCAGCACTCCGTCGCAGCACTGCGCGGCCTGGGCATTCAGCCTGACGGTCTGATCCTGCGCTGTGAGCGTGAGGTTCCCGTATCGCACCGTACCAAGATTGGTAACGCATGCGACGTAGACAGCGACGCAGTTATCTCCTGCGCCGACGCACCCAGCATCTACGACATCCCCAAGACCCTGCACAGCCAGAAGCTCGACGACTACATCCTCGACTACTTCGGCATTGAGGCTTCCGCACCGGACTTCACCCAGTGGAACCGCCTGCTCGACGCAGTGCACCGCCCCGCGGCAGAGGTTAACGTTGGCCTGGTCGGTAAGTACATCGATCTGCCCGACGCATACCTGTCCGTCTCTGAGGCTCTGCGCGCCGGCGGCTTCGCAAACAACGTTAAGGTCAACATCAAGTGGGTTGCAGCCGACCTGTGCGCAACCGATGAAGATGCAGACCACCAGCTGCGCGACATGGACGCAATCCTCGTGCCCGGTGGCTTCGGCATCCGCGGCCTAGACGGCAAGATTGGTGCACTCAAGTACGCACGCGAGCACAAGATCCCGACCCTGGGTATCTGCCTCGGTCTGCAGTCCATGGTCATTGAGTACGCACGCAACGTACTGGGCCTGCGCGAAGCATCCTCCACCGAATTCGAGCCCGAAACCTCCGTACCGGTCATCGCAACTATCGAAGAGCAGAAGCAGTTCGTCGAAGGTGCAGGCGACCTGGGCGGCACCATGCGCCTGGGCCTGTACAAGGCAAACCTCGTTCCAGGCTCTCAGGTTGCTAAGGCATACGGTGCAACCGAGGTTGCAGAGCGTCACCGCCACCGTTACGAGGTGAACAACGAGTACCGCGAGCAGCTTGAAGAAGCAGGTCTGCACATCTCCGGTACCTCCCCGGACTCCTCGCTGGTCGAGTATGTGGAACTGCCCGCAGAGGCACACCCCTACTACGTGGCAACTCAGGCACACCCCGAGTACCGCTCGCGTCCGACCCGCCCGCACCCGCTCTTCGCTGGCCTGATTAAGGCTGCTCTGGAACGCCGCGGCGCCTAATATCTAGGCATAAACGTTCAGCATCCCGCTCACCCCGCGCAGGGGAGAGCGGGATGCTCTTGTGTAAACCTGAACGTGCTTTAAACCGTGGCCGTACCTGACGCGCCAAATGTAGCGGGGCTAAGAAGCCGCCTACAATGAAAGAATGAGCAACAACCAGCAGATTATTGATGCACCCTCCGAACGTACCATCCGCACCCGCACCGTGAAGTACAGCGGCTACGTCATCGAAACGACCGTCGAAGAGTACGAACTCAATGAAAACACTGCGCTGACCCGCGATGTCGTGGAAATGCCCGGCGCCGTCGCCGTGGCGGTTCTCAACGACAACAACGAACTGCTGATGCTCAACCAATACCGCCATCCGGTGCGTATGAACCTCTGGGAAGTGCCCGCCGGACTGCTCGACATCGACGGTGAAGATCCCCTGGGCGCCGCGCAGCGCGAACTTGCCGAAGAGGCAGACCTGAAAGCATCCACCTGGAACGCTCTGACCGACTACTTCAGCAGCCCCGGCGCAACTAGCGAAGCAGGCCGCGTCTACCTGGCGCGCAACCTCTCGGAACTGCCCGCCGAAGAACGTAGCGAACGCACCGATGAAGAATCCGAAATGACCTATCGCTGGGTACCCCTCGCCGACGCGGTGCAGCTGGTATTAGGCGGAAAGATTCACAACGCGCTCGCTATCCAAGCGGTACTCGCCACCTATGCGGCGGCGCAGAACAATTTTGAAGGCCTGCGCCCTGCCGAGGGTGGCTGGGAGTTCCACCCCTATATGGGGCAGCGCCGCGAAAAGCCGGAGAACTTCCGCAACCACTAAGAACGGAGCATTGGGCGGGGGAGTAGCTCCGCCTACGGCAAACCCACATATCAAGAGAACCGATAGAGGAGATAGCGTGAAGCAGGCAAAAAGTACGGCGAGCAAGACATTCTGCGGCGCGAGTCTGCTCGGCGTGTCCTCTTTTGCCGGTTCCTCCGTGCTGGGTTCTTCTACCTTGGGTTCTTCCCATCAGGAGGGGCAGACCCCGCTACAGAAAGCCATTGACCAGTACCTCATCCACCTGCGCGTGGAGAGAGGAGGCAGCGAACACACCATCGCCTCCTACGGGCGTGACCTGCGACGATACAGCGCCTACATGGCGACCCTCGGAGTCATCGACCCCGAACGCATCACCACCGCGCAGGTGCGTTCCTTCATGCGGGAACTCGCCGCCCCCACCGTGCCTCTTGCCGGATTCGAGGTGGGGGAGAAGAACACCCAAAACGCGCAGGAATCTCAGGAAGCACAGGAAGAAGCCGCAGAATCGCTGGCGCTGATGATTGCCTCCGAATCGGGGCGAGGTACAGGAAACGGGGGCGCTGGAAACGCACGTTCCGGGCAGCCGGAGAAAGCTGGGGCCCCTGAAAAAGAAATGCCAACCGCTGAAGGGGTGCCGAGCCTGCCCCTGCCGCTGGGACCGAACTCCATCGCCCGCACCATGGCGGCAGTCCGCGGAGTACATGCCTTCTGGGTCTCCGCGCTCATCGTGCCCACCGATCCGGCGGCACCGGTCACTCCGCCCAAGAACGTTAAGCGCCTACCCAAAGCAGTGAGTGTAGAAGACATTCAGCGGCTACTCGCCGTACCCGACTGCGAAACCGCCACCGGGCTACGCAACCGAGCCATACTCGAATTCCTCTACGCCACCGGCGCACGCGTGAGCGAAATGCTCAACGCCGATATTGACGACGTACACTTCGAGGGAACCCTCACAGACGAAGACAGCAACCAGATTATCCTGCCCGGCTATGTTCGACTCTTCGGCAAAGGAAACAAAGAACGGCTCGTACCTATCGGAAGTTACGCCCAAAAAGCAATCCAAGACTACCTGGTGCGTGCCCGCCCCACCTTCGTAGCGCACGGTAAAGGCACCGCCGCGCTCTTTGTCAATGGACGAGGCGGCAGACTCGGACGCCAAGGCGCTTGGCTCATCCTCAAAGAAGCCGCCGAAGCTGCCGGGCTCAGCTCAGACTTCTCACCGCACTCCATGCGCCACAGCTTCGCAACGCACCTACTGCAGGGTGGCGCCGATATTCGCGTGGTGCAAGAACTACTCGGGCACGCCTCCATCGCCACCACACAGGTGTACACCAAGGTCACACCCGAGGGGCTCATGGAGGTGTACCGCATGGCGCATCCGCGTGCCCACGAACGGGGATAAAACCCCGTCAAACCGCGGAACAGCCGCTCTTGAGGTAACCTTATAGACAACGCTTAAACTTTAAAACTTCGAATTCATTGATGAAGGTGAACCATTGACTGAAGCTCAGGCTCAAGAACTCGGCCCCACCGGTCGACCCCTGCGCGTATACCCCGACCCGGCTCCGCTGAGCAGCCACGGTCCCGCCCGAATTATCTCTATGGTGAATCAGAAGGGCGGCGTGGGTAAGACCACCTCCACCATTAACCTGGGCGCGGCACTGGCAGAATGCGGCCGTAAGGTGCTCCTGGTCGACTTCGACCCGCAGGGAGCACTTTCCGCCGGTTTCGGCGCGAACCCGCACGAACTGGACCTGACCGTCTACAACGTCATGATGGACCGTAAGGTCGACATCAGGGATGTCATCCTGCCCACCGGCATGGAGAACATCGACCTGCTGCCCGCGAACATTGACCTCTCCGCAGCTGAAGTTCAGCTGGTCAACGAAGTGGCTCGCGAGCAGGTTCTCGCCTCGGCATTGCGCAAGGTCCGCGACGAATACGATGTCATCCTCATCGACTGCCAACCCTCCCTGGGCCTGCTGACCGTCAACGCACTGACCGCCTCCGAAGGCGTCATCATTCCGCTGATTTGTGAGTTCTTCGCACTGCGCGCCGTTGCACTGCTGGTCGACTCCATCGAGAAGGTTCAGGACCGTCTGAACCCCGACCTCGAAATCTCCGGTGTACTTGCCACTATGTTCGATGCCCGCACTATCCACTCTAAGGAAGTTCTGGCGCGCATCGTGGACGCATTTGGCGACAAGGTCTTCGACACCGTCATCAAGCGCACCGTGAAGTTCCCGGACGCATCGGTGTCCGCTGAGCCGATTCTCAGCTACGCCTCCAGCCACCCCGGTGCGGAAGCATACCGCCAGGTGGCACGCGAACTGATCTATAAGGGCGGCGCACGCTAAAGCCCTCTGCGCACCTATACGCCCTCCGCTGAGGTGACTCTCATCCTTGAGTCACACCGGCAGAGGGCGTATAATTGTGTGGATTCTAAAGACCCCGCACACTGCTTACGCCGAAAAATAGGCGAAATAGAAGCCGCATCTGAGACGGCACCAATAAAGCCGGGGAGAATAAACCTAAGGAGAATAGGTCGTTTATGACCACGAACGTCGCTGCCGTGAGGGTACCGACACCGAACGCAGACACCGCCACGAACGCCCGGACTGAGGGCCGCGGCCTGCAGAATCCGGAACGCGGTTTCACCCTCACCCTCAGTAATTTTGAGGGTCCCTTTGATCTTCTACTGACCCTGATTTCGCGCCGCAAACTCGATATTACCGAGGTGGCGCTCGCAGAGGTTACCGACGAGTTCCTCGCATACTTGCACGCCCTCTACGCTGAAGGCACCGAACGTGCACTCGACGAAGCCAGCGAATTTCTGGTCACCGCCGCAACCCTGCTGGAACTCAAGACCGCACGCCTGCTCCCGCAGCATCGTGAACCCCTCGAAGAGGATGTTGCGCTGTTGGAGGCACGCGACCTGCTCTTTGCCCGTCTATTGCAATACCGCGCCTACCGCGAAGTCGCCGATATTTTTGCTGAACGCTGGGCGCAAGAAGCACAGCGTTTTCCCCGTGCGGTAGCCCTCGAAGAACGATTCGCCCAGGCGCTACCCGAGCTGGTCTTTACCGGAGGCGCCGAAGAGTTCGCCCGCATCGCCGCAGCAGCGCTGAGCCGAACCCCCAAAGAACCCGAACCGGAACCCGAAGAAATCGTTGAACAACTCAACGAGCACCTGCACGTTCCGCTCACCACCATCGCGGCTGAAGAACACTATATTCTGCACAGCCTGCTCGATACCGCGGCTCGGGAACTGAGCTTTGCCGAACTGGTTCAAGGATCCGGCGAACTAGAAATCGCGGTGGTTCGTTTTCTCGCCCTGCTTGAGCTCTACAAAGAAGGCGCCCTGCACGTAGAACAGGACGCACTACTCGGAGCCATTCGGGTACGTGCGAGCGCGAGCGCGGCACAGTTCGTAATTCGTGAAGAAACAGACACTCAGGATGCGCACGAAACCAGTGAAGCGCCTGAATCACCCGAAGTGAACGAATCTGAAGCTAACACGGAACCGGTAGAGGAGGATTATGAGTAATCACGGCTCACGCTTTGACCGTGAATTTACCCCTGACGACCTTGCCATCGTGAACATGGGCTACTGGGATCCGAACGCGGATGAGGGTTCGGAACAGGCTGACTCGGCGCCGGTAGAGGCTGAGAGCTCAAAGCCTGCTGGGGCGGACGCTGAGCCGGCTGAGCATGAGGTAGCTGCAACGCCTCTGAGTACTGAGGTTGCCGAAGAAGCTGAGGCCGCTGAAACGGTAGAGGACTCCGACAGCTCTGAGGAATCGCAGGAAACTGCGCCCCGCGAGTCGAAGAAACCGGAAGCGAAACCGGTAAAGATTCCGGAGGGAGGCCCCTCCACCGCACCCAGTGTAGCGGTCGATGCCGAAGCCGAATTCTCCAAGGTCGAGGTAATCCCAGGCGGCGTCAAAAGCGCCATCGAAGCAATCCTCGCCGTTGCCGAAGCACCCGTGAGCGTCAAAGAACTCTCCGCCGCTCTCATCGTTAGCGAACGAGCTGTTGAGCACGCGCTCGACCAGCTGTACAGCGAGTACAACGGCGAAGAAAGCGGCTACGGAGAAGAGGGGGTGGCACCGGAACCGCGCGGATTCCAGTTGCGGAACATCGCAGGAGGCTGGAAGCTCTACGCCCGCGACGACTTCGCCCCCTGGGTGGCACGCTTCGTGACCCGTTCCAAGAGCGCGACGCTGAGCAATCCCGCCTACGAGACACTGGCCGTGATTGCCTACCAGCAGCCGGTGACCAGGGCGAGGGTGGCCTCCATTCGAGGCGTGAATGCGGACGCAGCAATCCGTCAGCTACTCCAACGGCAGCTGATTCGTGAGGCTGGTCGCGAAGCCGGAAGCGGCGCGACCCTCTACGAAACCACGGAGTTGCTACTGACAAAGCTCGGGTTGAACTCCCTGAAGGAGCTGCCGGCGCTTGCGCCCTTCCTCCCCGATGATACGGAGGCGGCGGTCCTCGCCGAAGGTAACGACTAACCCGCCCGCTACAGCCGTTACGGCAATAACGAAACTTTCAACGGTTCTGCTGAAAACCTGCTGCAGAACTACCCCGGATAAGCGCCCCTGGCGCTGATATAAACACCACACATTCGGTGCTGGGGCACAAAGACTAACAAATACTACAACGATAGAAAAGAGAAGAATACCATGGCATATGGAAACTCCTCCCGCGGCGGCCGCTCTGCATCCGGTCGCGCCCAGAACTCCCGCGGTGGCCGTCCCGGCGCCGGTCGTCCCGGTCAGGGTGGTAAGCCCGGCGCTAAGGGTGCATCCGCACGCGGCGGTCGTCCCGGTGCACCGAAGAGCGGCGCTGGTAAGGGCGGCGCAAAGGGCTTCGGCGAGAAGAAGTTCGGCGCAGGCCGCGCAGGTTCCGGCCGAGGCCGCGGCACCGAACTGCCCAAGCGCGAACGCCGCGCACCGGGCCGCCCCTACCGCTCCGGCGAAGCCTTCGCGAACGAGCGCGGTGAATACCGCGTCAGCAACTACGCTGGCCCTCACCGTCCCCGCCGCCCACGTAACGCCCCGGTAGACCACTACGAGTTCTACGACCACGACGGTGTGCGCCTGCAGAAGCTGCTGGCTCAGGCCGGGGTGGCATCCCGTCGCGTCTGCGAAGAAATGATTACTGAAGGTCGCGTCACCGTCAACGGTGAGGTCGTGACCGAGCTGGGTGTACGCGTGGACCCCTCCAAGGTGACCGTGCAGGTGGACGGCATGACCGTTCAAACCAACGACAAGCTCGTCTACATGGCATTCAACAAGCCCGCCGGCGTGGTCTCCACCATGGAAGACCCCGAGGGTCGCCCCTGCATCTCTGACTTCCTGCGTTCCTCCATGGGCGAGCGTGTGTTCCACGTGGGCCGCCTGGATGTTGAAACTGAGGGTCTGCTGCTGCTGACCAACGACGGTGAACTGGCGAACCGACTCACCCACCCCTCCTACGAGGTGCCCAAGACCTATCTGGTGCAGGTTCCCGGCCCGATGGAGCCCGGTGTCGGCGCAGCCATGAAGAAGGGCATTCGCCTGGAAGACGGCGTGACTCGTGTGGACGAGTTTAAGCTGGTGGATTCTACCCCCGGCCATGTGCTCGTTGAGGTGACCATCCACTCCGGTAAGAACCGTATTGTGCGCCGCCTCTTCGACGCTGTCGGATACCCGGTTGAGCGCCTGGTTCGCGTTGAGATGGGGCCGATCCGTATTGGTTCGCAGAAGCAGGGCACTGTCCGTAACCTCTCGAAGGTCGAGATTGGTCATCTGCTCGCTTCGGTGGATATGTAATAACGCTAAGGAGTTGTCATGAGCTCGCCCGCTGAGCTTTCCGCATCTGAGCTGCACATGGACTCAACGCTGACCGGGCCGGTACTCATTATCGGCTCGGGTCTGCTGGGCGCCTCCATTGGTTTGGGATTGCGCGCGGAAGGATGCGAGGACGTGTACGTCCAAGATATTTCACCCACCGCCGAGGCTGTGGCGCAGGATATCGGTGCTGGTACAAGCTTCTCCACCCTGTCGGAGCAGGAGCGTGCCTCCCTCGCCCCGCAGCTGGTGGTGGTGGCTGCGCCTCCGGATAGTGCCGGTGCCGTGTGCGCTCGCGCGCTGAACACCTATGCACCTCGGCCGGAGGTAGGATACCCAGGCGCCGTGGTGACGGATGTTGCCTCCGTGAAGGTGCAACCGCTAGCTGATGTGCTTGCCTCGGGTGCGGATGCGTCCCGTTATGTGGGTTCGCATCCGATGGCTGGGCGTGAGAAGTCCGGCCCGGTGGCTGCACGCGGTGAGCTGTTCCAAGCGCGTCCGTGGATTATCTGCGAGCACGATTCGGTTCGTCCCGAGTGTGTGCGTCTGGTGCGTTCTGTGGCGGTTGAGCTGGGCGCGATTGTGACTTCTCTGAGCATTGAGGAGCATGATCAGACGGTTGCTCTGATCTCTCATGTACCGCAGGCGATGAGTTCGCTTCTGGCTTCGCGTCTGCAGGACACTCCGCTGTATGCGCTGTCCCTGGCGGGTCAGGGTTTGCGCGATACGGTGCGTATTGCGGCTTCGGACCCGACGCTGTGGGTACAGATTTTTGCAGCAAACGCTGACCCGATTGTGAAGACCCTCTACGGGGTGCGTGATGACCTGAATCGCCTCATCGCAACGCTGGAGAACCCGACGGCCTCCGGTGCTCGCCTGGATTTGGCGCAGCTGATGAGCGAAGGCAACGCGGGCGTTAACCGTATTCCGGGTAAGCACGGTACGGCCCCCGCCGCGTTCGCAAAGATGACGGTGCTGGTGGATGACACCCCCGGCACGCTGGCTCGTTTGCTTGCCGAGATTGGTGAGCTGGGCGCGAACCTTGAGGATTTGCGTCTGGAGCACTCGACGGGCGCCCCGGTGGGTATGGCTGAAATCTCGGTCAATCCGTCTATTCATGAGGCGTTGGTCCGCGATTTGTCGGCTCGCGGTTGGCGTGTTGTGAAGTAGAGTTAAAGCTATATTTTCCGGCATAAAGTTTGAGACGAATTTGAAGGAGTGCTGATGCACGAGAACCCTAAACTGACGATTGCTATTGACGGTCCCTCCGGTTCCGGTAAGTCGTCTGTATCTAAGGAAGTTGCACGCCACTTTGGTCTGGCGTACCTGGACACCGGTGCAATGTACCGTGCCGCAACCTACCGTGTGCTGGAACTTGGCATTGACCTGAACGACACTGAGGCGATAGCGAAGGCTGTTGAAGAGATGCCCCTGGTGTTCGGTACGAACATTAAGGAAGAAGAGATTCTGATGGGCTCGACCGATATCCGTGAGGAGATTCGTAGCGAGCGCATTTCTTCGGCCGTTTCTGCTGTGGCTTCGGTTCCGGCGGTTCGTGAGCACCTGATTGGCCTGCAGCGTTGGATGATTGACCACGCTATTAACGGCATGGTCGCTGAGGGCCGTGACATCACCACCGTGGTCGCGCCCGACGCTGATGCGCGCATCCTGCTGACTGCTTCTGAAGAGGTGCGCATGGCGCGCCGCGGCCTGGAAAACGCGGAGAAGTCCGGCGCTTCGGGTGACTTGAGCAAGCAGATCGCTGAGCGTGATGCGAAGGATTCGAAGGTCAATAACTTTATGGAAGCTGCCGAAGGCGTGACCCGGGTGGACAGCTCGGATCTTGATTTTAATGCGACGGTCTCTGCAGTGATTAACGCTGTGAATGACCAGTTGAAGGCGAAGCGCGCGGGTTAGGCCCGCCGAAACGCTGGGGGAGTGGCGTATCCGCTCCTGAGAAGACGTTGAGCCGCGCTCGCGCGCTGACCATTGGGTTGGGCGCGGGGGCGGGTAGAGAAAGGAATGCGCATGGCTGAGGACGCTATCCGCGACGATTACGAAGATAAGTACCTGGGCGGTGGCGAGGACGACGTTACCGAGCGCCTCGCTGAGATTGATGATGAGACCGCTGAACAGCGTGCTCAGGCTCTGCTTGAAGGTCTTGAGGACTATGACCTGGATGAAGAGGACCGCGCCCTGCTGGGTGCCTGGGGCTTCGACATTGAGGAAGAAGAAGAGCAGCTCGCTGATCCGGTAGTGGCGATTGTTGGCCGCCCGAATGTGGGTAAGTCGACCATTATTAACCGTATTCTGGGCCGCCGTGAAGCGGTGGTTGAGGATAAGCCGGGTGTGACTCGTGACCGCGTGTCCTATAAAGCCGAGTGGCTGGGTAAGAGCTTCACCCTGGTTGATACCGGTGGTTGGGAGTCTGACGCCCGCGGTATTGATGCTCAGGTGGCTGAGCAGGCTGAGATTGCTGTGGAGCAGGCCGATGTTGTGGTCCTGGTGGTGGATGCCCGTGTGGGTGTGACCGCTTCGGACGAGCAGATTGTTCGTATGCTGCGCCGTGTGAAGAAGCCGATCATTCTGATCGCTAATAAGATTGATGACGCTCACCTTGAGCCGGAGATTTATAACCTCTGGTCGCTGGGTATGGGTCAGCCGTTCCCGGTGTCGGGTCTGCACGGCCGTGGCCTGGCGGATGCTCTGGACGAGATTCTTGAGGTCATGCCGGAGCACTCGCAGTTTGCTCAGCCGGAGGCGCTGGGCGGCCCGCGTCGTGTGGCTCTGGTGGGTCGCCCGAACGTGGGTAAGTCGTCGCTGCTGAACAAGTTGGCTGGTTCTGAGCGTGCCGTGGTGAACGACCTGGCTGGTACGACTCGTGACCCGATTGATGAGATTATTGAGCTGGGCGGCTACCCCTGGCGTTTTGTGGATACCGCGGGCATTCGCCGTCGTCAGCACATGGCTAAGGGCGCGGAGTTCTACTCTTCGCTGCGTACTCAGACTGCTCTGGAGCGTTCTGAGGTTGCCGTGGTGCTGCTGGATGTTTCCGAGCCGATCTCTGAGCAGGATGTGCGTATCGTACAGACTGTGATTGATTCGGGCCGTGCGATGGTTCTGGCATTCAATAAGTGGGATACCCTCGATGAGGATCGCCGCGACATGCTCGAGCGAGAGATTGAGCGCGACCTGGCGCACGTGCAGTGGGCACCTCGCGTGAACATTTCGGCGAAGACCGGCTGGCACAAGGACAAATTGGTTCCCGCTCTGGAGTACTCGCTGGAGTCGTGGGATTCGCGCATTCCGACCGGTCGTCTGAACGCGTTCCTGGGCGAGATTGTGGCCGCGCATCCGCACCCGCTGCGTGGCGGTAAGCAGCCGCGTATTCTTTTTGGTACTCAGGTATCTTCGCGTCCGCCGAAGTTCGTGCTGTTTACTACCGGTTTCTTGGATCCGGGCTACCGCCGCTTCATTATGCGTCGTCTGCGTGAGACTTTTGATTTCACGGGTACTCCGATTGAGATTTCGATGCGTGTGCGTGAGCGCCGCTCTCTGGGTGAGCGTCAGAGCGCGAAGGCTAAGAAGGGCAAGGGCAGCCGCCGCTAGTAGCGGGACATATCTGCTTGATGCTGTGTTGCGGGGCTCGGCCCCCACGCGCTGGATTCTGTGCAGAAAATCTGCGCGAAAAAGATTTTTAAGATTTTTTCTAAAAACGGGGATTCTGGCTTGCGTGGGGGTTGAAAGCCCGGTATAGTTATTCGAGTGTTCGAGGGAAACCTTGAAAATAATATCGTGAATAACGAATCGGGTTGTGGCGCAGCTTGGTAGCGCACTTGACTGGGGGTCAAGGGGTCGCAGGTTCAAATCCTGTCAACCCGACAGATAAAGCTCCGGAAGGTTTTTCCTTCCGGAGCTTTTTGTGTTGTCTGTTGTTTTGGTGTCTATATATCAATTCAATGGTTTCTTGAATCTTCAGTGGATGTGAAGGATGGATGTAGAGATGGCGCGGGGTAGTAGAGTTTAGGTTAGCGTGCAATTATGAGCTTCGATTTAAATGTTGGAATATGACCGAATTGGTGGGGGACGGGTGGTACATTTGTAATCGAGGAACTGTGTTTTAGGAATCAGAAGCGTCGACTTTGGTACTGATTTTTTCTTTGACAAATCAAGGAATAATTAGGTTTCTATGACTAAAACACAGCTTCAAGCACACCAAATTTCATAGTCGTAAAATCAACACGAACCCAAGTAAAGGTAAATATTCCCGTGGGGTAGCCTCCCCAACGCATAAAGCAACGAGAAAATATACCTGAAGCATGCGGCATACACATGGCTACGCGCACCATTGGGCAGGCTTTACGGCACAACACAATCCCGTCCTTCATGGGCGCGGAAAGGAACACAAAACATCATGTGGCAGCAAGTCTACGACCCGCTACACTCGAGCGCTCTCTCCGCACTCGTGGCGGCAGTCCCGATTATTTTCTTCCTTCTGGGCCTCACCGTCCTGAAGCTCAGCGGTATTAAATCTGCCGTCATCTCTCTGGTGCTTGCACTCGTTATCGGTTGCGGTATCTTCGGCATGCCCGTCACCGCAGGTGCAGGCTCGATCATCTACGGTTTTCTCTCGGGTCTGTGGCCCATTGGCTGGATTGTCCTCATGGCAGTGTGGCTCTACCGCATTTCCGTGCGTTCCGGTGGTTTCGAAATCGTTCGCTCCTCCATCTCCTCCATCTCTACCGACCAGCGCGTCCAGATGCTGCTGATTGCCTTCTGCTTCGGTGGCTTCCTTGAAGGTGCTGCCGGCTTCGGTATCCCGATCGCTATCTGTGCTGCACTGCTCGTGTCCCTGGGCTTCAACCCGCTCAAGGCAGCAATGTTTGCGCTGATCGCTAACGCGAGCTCCGGTGCATACGGTGCTATCGGTATCCCTGTGACTACCGCAGCAACCCGCGGTGGCGTGGACCTGCACGGCCTGTCCACCGAGCTGGTTCTGGTGATTCAGATTATCGCAGCTCTCATCCCCGTTCTGCTCGTTGCTATTCAGGACGGTCTGCGCGGTATCCGCGAAGTCGGTCTGGTAGCACTGATTGTTGGTCTGATTTACTCTGGTGGCCAGTCTGTCCTGCTGGCAGGCCTCGGCAACCCTGAGCTCGTCGACATCATCCCGCCGCTGCTGGCACTGGTCGCTCTGGCACTCATCATGCAGAAGTGGCAGCCCAAGCACATCTTCCGTGAGCCTACCGCTCCCAGCCTCGAAGAAGTTCAGGCTCAGCAGAGCATCAAGCACACCAGTGGTGAAATCCTCAAGGCATGGAGCCCCTTCGTCTACCTGTCCGTCGTGATTCTGCTCTGGTCGACTGCTTTCAAGCCGCTCTTCGCTAAGGGGGGTCTGCTGGCCTTCAGCAACATTACCTTCCCCGTTCCGTGGCTGCACCAGACCATCCAGCAGGCGGCACCGATTGTTGCAACCCCCAAGGCTATTGACGTGAACTACACCTGGAGCATCATTGGTGCTTCCGGTACTGCAATTCTGGTGGCAGCACTTATTACCATCTTGACCTCCTCCATTAGCTGGGGTGAGGCTATTGAGGAACTCGGCGCAACCTGGAAGCAGCTGCAGACCCCGATTATCATGATCTGCCTGGTCATGTCCGTTGCTAACGTCATGAACTACGCAGGTATGATTACCTCCATCGCGCTGGCTGTTGCTGCTGTGGGTGCAATCTTCCCGCTGCTGTCCCCGATTATCGGTTGGATTGGCGTGTTCGTGACCGGCTCGGTGGTGAACAACAACATCCTCTTCGCTGGCCTGCAGGCTACCACCGCACAGCAGATTGGCGTCAGCCCGACCTTGCTAGTTGCATCGAACACCGCCGGTGGTGTGATGGCGAAGATTGTTTCTCCGCAGTCCATCGCAATTGCAGCTGCTGCTGTGAACAGCTCTGGTCAGGAATCCAAGATTACCTCCATGGCTATCAAATACAGTGCAGCACTGTTGGCTATCACCTGTGTTTGGGTTTACGTCCTGTCCCTGGTTGTTTCCTAAACAGCGTAAAGCTCCGATGCGCGTCACCTACCTTCTCTGAAAGGTGAGGTACCCGCGAGGCGGTTTACCAAAAGCCCCCTTCTACTTCGGTAGGAGGGGGCTTTCGCATTATGCACCAATATGTAACTTATCGGCTTGAAATAGTGCTAGAAGTGGGAATATCAGGACAGCTGCTGGTGCCGATAGGGAGTGCATCATAATGACTCTTAACTGTTGTTTCACACTGTAAAAACACTCAATGCAGGATAAAAGATTCATAAAGTGTAGTGATAAAATTCTCAGCGGGCATTGGCGCCGTAGGTGAGAGCACGAGCTTAAGGATTTTTAGCTTCTAGGCCTCCAACGAGAGAACCAACGCCCCGCACCGTGGAAACATCCTTCCCGCGCTCCTGCCTTCAGCCAAGGCTCCAACATATATTCATGATGTTGCTACGCCTTTCACGTTCAGAGATTCTTAGCGATAGAGGCGTCGTGAGGCTACGCCTCGTGCTACCCCATAGGGCAGGCGGACGCACCCTACAGCGGCATCCAAACCGCTGTAGGTACACCCTGCTGCGGGGAAGGACAAACTACTCTCATGTGGTCGCAAACCTACGATCCCCTTAACGCCTCAGTACTTTCTGCACTTGTCGCGGTATCCCCTATAATTCTTTTTCTGCTCTGTCTCACGGTTTTCAAGCTCAGCGGTATTAAATCAGCGCTGATTACCCTGGTCCTTACCCTGGCTATTGCAATGGGCGTCTTCCACTTGCCGTGGACGGCAGCAGCCGGGTCCATTCTCTACGGATTCCTCTCAGCGCTCTGGCCTATTGCATGGATTGTGCTCATGGCAGTGTGGCTCTACCGCATCGCGGTACGTAGTGGAAAATTTGCCATCGTGAGGGCCTCTGTCTCATCTATCTCTGCCGATCAGCGTATCCAGGTGCTACTCATCGCTCTCTGCTTTGCCGGCTTCATTGAGGGTGCGGCGGGCTTCGGCATTCCGATTGCTATTTCCGTGGCGTTACTTGCTGCCCTAGGCTTCAACCCGCTCAAAGCTGCGATGCTTTCACTGGTTGCTAACGCCACCGTGGGCGCATACGGTGCGGTCGGTATCCCCGTGACCACTGGTGCTGCTATTGGTAACGTAGATTTGGGCCATCTATCCAATCAGATGGTGTGGGTTCTACAGATTTTTGCAGCGCTAGTACCTGTTCTCGTGGTCGCTATTCAGGATGGCCTGCGCGGTATCCGCGAAGTTGGTCTGGTGGCTCTAGCTACCGGTATCGTGATTTCTGGTCTGCAGAGCATCATGCTGTGGGTTTTGCAAACCCCTGAGCTGATTGGTATTTTGCCTCCGCTGGTTGGCTTAGTATTCCTGGCCGTTGTTATGCGTTTCTGGCAGCCGAAGACTATCTACCGTGAACCCACTGCCCCCACGCTGGAGGAGCTGGCAGAGCAAGAAGAACCGACGTACAGCCTGCGTGAAATCGCGGATGCCTGGAGCCCCTTTATCTTCCTCTCCATCACCATTTTGCTCTGGTCTACTGTACTGCACCCTGTTTTTGATGTTGACGGACCGCTGGGCTTTATGAATTTGAGTTTCCACGTGCCTGGTATACACCACCAGATTGGTGACGGTGAAGGTTTGGCTATTCATGCGGTCTTCAATTGGAATATTCTGGGTGCTGCCGGTACAGCTATTCTGGTTGCTGCTCTGCTCTCGGCCGTGACCTCGAAGATTACTGCGCGTGCGGCTCTTGAGGAGCTCAACGGTGCGTGGCAACAGCTGAAGAAGCCCATTTATATGATTTGCCTGGTGATGTCTGTTGCAAACCTCATGAACTATGCAGGTATGACCTCGTCTATTGCTTTGGCAGTGGCTACGGCTGGTGCGCTCTTCCCGCTCTTCTCGCCCATCATTGGCTGGATTGGTGTGTTTGTGACCGGTTCGGTGACCAACAACAATGTGCTCTTTGCGGGGCTGCAGGCAAGCACTGCGCACCAGATTGGTGTGGATCCGGCGATGCTAGTGGCTGCCAATACTTCCGGTGGCGTGATGGGTAAGATCGTCTCCCCGCAGTCGATTGCGGTGGCGGTTGCCGCTGTTAATGAGGCGGGTCAGGAATCGAAGGTTACCTCTATGGCAATCAAGTACAGCCTCTTCTTGCTGGTGTTGCTGTGCATTTGGACGTATATGCTCACGCTTATCGTGCACTAGCTGTTTTCGCCTAGTTGCTTTCCTTATTGGGGGAAGAAACAAACAGATGTGTTGAACGCTCGTTGCGATGTCTTGTTGTGACGAGCGTTCAACCTATCTGCGGTATCCAACGTTATACGATGCGGATAATCCACGGGGCTGGAGTAGAATTAGTGTTTGTTCCCACACGCCGGATACGTAGATAGGAGAGGCTATCCGGCTGCTACTCGTGTGTTGCCGGCTGACCTGTGCCACACAGCTAACGGATGACCTACTACTCAAGGAGAAACAATGCAGACGCTCGCAACGGTCACCACCGTTTTTGCCTTTGTAGCAATCGCTATTCATGTGTACATCTGGATTATCGAGTCGTTCCTCTGGACTAAGCCTAGAGGCCGCGAAACCTTCGGAATGACCGAAGAGTTTGCCGAGTCCACCAAGGAAATGGCTGCAAACCAGGGCCTGTACAACCTGATGCTCGCCTGGATTGCCGCAACCGGTCTGCTCGCATTCTGGTTCGGCTCCCCGCAGGTGGGCGTGGCGCTCCTATTCGCAGGCCTGGGCTCCATGGCGGTTGCCGGTGCCTACCTGTTCCTCACCTCCCCGGATAAGCGCAAGCCGGCGCTGATTCAGCTGACCCCGCCGCTGCTGGCGCTAATTTTCCTCTTTGCGACGATTTAATTCAGATTGGAACCTCTCAACGTATAGAAGCCGCGTGTTACTTCTACGAAGTAGCACGCGGCTTTTCTCTGCCCGGGCACACCTTCGCGCCAGAGGCTCAAAGGCTTAGCTGAAAAGACCCGAACAGCCTCGCCTGTAGGCGCTAGAAGAGCCGCGCCTCCCGCACCTCTTCCGGCTCCTCCAAGTCAAGGAGGAACTGCTTACGATCAACCCCGCCAGCGTAGCCGGTCAAGCTACCGTCAGCACCAATAACACGGTGGCACGGAATCATAATAGAAACCTTATTACGGCCGACCGCCTGACCCACAGCCTGTGCCGGAGCGCCGGGACCAACCGCACGCGAAATATCGCCGTAAGTGGTGGTGTACCCGGCAGGAACAGTCTTCAAATGCTCCCACACAATCAGCTGAAAATCGGTACCCTCAGGATCTAACGGCAGTGTAAAAGAAGTGCGCTTGCGCGCAAAGTACTCAGACAGCTGCACCGTAGCCAGCTCAAGAAGCTGCGCCGCCGCATACTCGCCGGCAGGCTCATCATCTTCCGGCGTGCCGTGGTCCCGCAGGTAAGCCCCGGGATTCTCAACCAGTCCACCAAGCTCATGGGGGAGCGGAAAATGCGCCTGATCCTCGTACCAGATGCCAACAATCGCATTCGCTCGGGCAGCAATATAGAGCACGCCGACGGGACTCGAATAGCGAGTGTACCAGCGCGTAAGTGCTTCCGGTGGCTGCGGCGAATCGGTCGCTTTGGTCATGCTCTTCCTCATTGGCTCGTGGGCGTGTACTGCAGATGGTATTAGGTGCAAATATTCCTTTCAACCATCATAGGGGAGGGGCACCTCCGTACCGTACCCGCAGCTGGTTTTTTCTATAACTGACCACTATGTATGAGATGTATATGCACCGTCGTTGAAATATTTCAGGATGCCCGGCAATTTTGATTGAGCCCGAAGAGCTGGCATTCTGTGAAGTACACACCGATACATCGCAATTCAATACTCCGGCTTCTCCACTTTATAGTGATGCCTTCCATAGTGGTACCAATCCTTCTGCTGTGGGAGCTCATAGCGCTGAGCACCTCAGACCACACCCGCGACCCGAGAGCCCTTATCTACCTGATTCCTATTGTTCTCATTACAGCGGTGCTCCTTCTGGGTAGGATGGCTTGTTGAACGACCCCCCCCAGCTGGAAATATAACGCTTTTGTAGTCCATGAGAACACAAAGGCAGAACTAGCCAGAGCCGAAGCACGTCAAAGTACTGGTTCAAACTGTTGAGAAATGGTTGCAGAACCGGGCTCTGAACCACGATTTAATATAAATGTGCCGCCTCACTGACACCGGTGAGGCGGCACATTTTATATTGTCTAGGGGAAAAGAAGCCCACTACTTAGCAACTACTCCGTCAGTGTTGCCCCCCCCGTGTGGTGCAGATGCGGCAGGCGGGTTGAGTGCAGGTCGTGGCCGAGTACATCGTGCGCATCCGGGTCCTCGTTCGGGAGCACATGCGAGTACTTGGAGTAGTCGCGGTACAGCGCGTAGGCACCAATTACGGTCAGTACGATAGCAATACCCAGAGCCCACGGCACAGCGGCGGCTGAATACAGGATAGAGAAGAGCACCAACAACCAGGAAAGAGCAGCAGCAAGAATTGAAATGTTCATAGCAATAATTGCATGCCTGCGGAGACGGACATCAACCATAATCGGTGCGGGATAACCCGCTTCCTCTTTCCGGGAGCGTATGCTCTGGTCTCATGCAAACCAGTAGGTGCTAGAGGCGTAACCAACCACCATCTGCGGCGGCCAGAATAGAATCAATAAGCCTATATATCTATGATATGGCGCGTGAAATAGAGATAAAAGGCGTATATACGCCATAAGAGTAATCCCACATAACAGATGAATTGTTATCTCAACAAGAAGCATGAAATGAGTGCTTTTTACAGTAAGAACTGCCGCAAAAAGCCACGGCTGCTTCAACCCCATAGCGGGGGAGAAGTAGCCGGGGCTTCGTTAGTACGCGGGCCGTGCCGTCAGGCAACGGTGCTGCGATTAGGCGGTCGGAACGTCCTCGTCGACCCACTCGAGGGTGCGCGAGACAGCCTTCTTCCAGAGGCGGTACTGGCGGTCAACCTCTGCGGGTTCCATGGAGGGCAGCCAGCGCTTGTCCTCAACCCAGTTGTCCACAACGTCCTGCTCCCCGGCCCAGAAACCAACAGCGATACCTGCAGCGTATGCTGCGCCCAGAGCGGTGGTCTCAACAACCTTCGGGCGGATCACAGGGACACCGAGGATGTCAGCCTGGAATTGCATGAGGAACTCGTTAGCGGTCATGCCGCCGTCCACGCGCAGCTCGGAGAGCTTAACACCGGAGTCAGCGTTCATTGCGTCCAGAACCTCGCGGGTCTGGAATGCGGTTGCTTCCAGTGCCGCACGCACGATGTGTGCACGGTTCACGTAGCGGGTCAGGCCAACGATGACGCCACGAGCGTCGGAACGCCAGTGAGGTGCGAACAGGCCGGAGAATGCGGGAACAACGTAGCAGCCACCGGAATCCTTGACGGAGGTAGCCAGTTCCTCAGACTCTGCAGCGTGCTCAATCATGCGCAGGTTGTCGCGCAGCCACTGGATCAGGGAGCCGCTCATTGCAACCGAGCCTTCCAGAGCGTAGACGGGAGCTGCGTCGCCAATCTTGTAGGCGACGGTGGTCAGCAGACCGTTGTCGGAGAAGACAGGCTCGTTGCCGGTGTTCATGAGCATGAAGTTACCGGTACCGTAGGTGTTCTTCGCCATGCCCTTCTCGAAGCAAGCCTGGCCGAAGGTTGCAGCCTGCTGGTCGCCCAGGATACCCGCAATGGGGGTGCCTGCGAGCAGGCCGGTTGCGCGGCCGAAGCCGTACACCTCGGAGGAGGACTTGATTTCGGGCAGCATGCTCATGGGGATGCCCATGTCTGCAGCGATCTGCGGATCCCATTCGAGGGTGCGGATGTTCATTAGCAGGGTACGGGATGCGTTGGTTACGTCGGTGACGTGAACGCCGCCCTCAACACCACCGGTCAGGTTCCAGACCAGCCAGGTGTCGGTGTTGCCGAAGAGCAGGTCGCCGCGCTCTGCGCGCTCGCGTGCGCCTTCAACATTGTCCAGGATCCACTTGATCTTGGGGCCGGAGAAGTAGGTAGAGAGGTTCAGGCCGACGATGTCGTGGTACTTGCCAACGCCCTCTTCGCCTGCGAGCTCTTCAACGATTTCCTGGGTGCGGGTGTCCTGCCAGACGATTGCGTTGTAGACGGGCTCACCGGTGTTTTTGTCCCACACGACGGTGGTTTCACGCTGGTTGGTGATGCCGACTGCAGCGATTTCGTGGTGGTTGACTTCGCCGTTTGCCATTGCGGTTGCTACAACCTTACGGACGTTATGCCAAATCTCGGTTGCGTCGTGCTCGACCCAGCCTGCCTTGGGGAAGATCTGCTCGTGCTCGAGCTGACCGTGCGCTACGTTCTCGCCTGCCTTGTTGAACAGGATCGCGCGGGAGCTGGTGGTGCCCTGGTCGATGGAGAGGATGTACTTGCGCTTGGTGTCGAGGGTCGCGGAGTGCAGAGAAGTCGTCATTGATTTTTCCTTAGAACTAAAACGACGGGGTTTTTGAGAGGTTTAGAGGGGCAGAACTGCTGGAATGATCAGGCCAGCGAGGATAGCGCCGATGATCGGGCCAACAACCGGAACCCATGCGTAAGACCAGTTGGAACCGGTCTTACCGGGAATGGGAAGCAGAGTGTAGGCGATACGGGGGCCGAGGTCACGAGCAGGGTTGATAGCGTAACCGGTTGCGCCACCGAGGCTCATACCGATAGAAACAACTACCAGGGCAACAGCCAGGGGGCCGAGCTCGCTAGGGGTCTTACCGGATGCGATGATCCAGCCAATCAAGACGAAGGTACCGAAGACCTCGGTGATCACGTTCCAGCCGTAGGACTTGATGGCGGGGCCAGTGGAGAAGATGCCGAGGCGGTCGCCCGGGTCCTCATCGAAGTGCTTCTTGTAGGTGAGGTACGCACCGGTTGCGCCGGCCATTGCACCGAGCATCTGAGCGACGATGTACAGAGCGATGTTGCCTGCGGTTGCGGGAACTCCGGCTGCCAGATCGCGGCCAGCGGTTGCCAGGCCTGCGGTCACTGCGGGGTTCAGGTGTGCACCGGAGAGGAAGGAGAGGTACACGGCGGTGAACACTGCCAGACCCCAGCCGAAGGTGATAACGACCCAACCTGCGTCCTTAGCGTAGGACTTCTTGAGGGTCACTGCGGCACATACGCCGGCACCGAGCAGAATCAGGATGAAGGTGCCGAAGAATTCGGAAGCGAAGATTCCAAGGGGGGTGGGGGCACCGGATGCATCCACGAGTGCGGGTGAACCGGCTACAAGTACAGTTCCTACGGATGCAAGAAGAGACATTGATGCTCCTTGAAGACGAAGCGTCTGGAAGGCAAGCGAGCCGATGCTTGTTTGTTCCTGTGCCGTCCTCCCCGCAATGCGGTTTTTGGGCACAACGCTGTGCTGAAATGTGTAGCGGTTGCCACGAAAAATGTTGGTTGAATGTCTGGGTGAGAAGCAGATTGCCCTGTGGGCTAAGCCCGTATTTAGCACTCTGCTTCTTGTGCAGGGGATTATCGTAAATGGTTATTTAACCGTCCGTCCACCCCTCACCGGCAAGTATGAGATAGCCCATAACCGGTGAGGGGCGAACCTAAGGTCCGTACCAAATAATTGGTTGCGAAAGGTAGATGGAATCTCTAAGGATTAGAGCTTCACGCGAGGTGCCACGGGGGTAACAGCCTCAATCTTTGCTGACGCTTCAGCGTCAGTGGAGGTGGACTCTGCCTCGCGCATTGCTGCAACGCGTGCTGCGTAGAGGTTGAGTTCTTCCTTGACCTTCTTGTCATCCCAGCCGAGCTCGGCACGCATGATGTCGAGGATCTCGTCTGCTGCCGCCAGGCCGCGGTCACGCTGCTCGAGGTCGAGGCGTACACGGCGGACCAGAACGTCCTCCAGGTGTAGGGCACCTTCGTAGCGGATAGCGAAGACGACGTCTGCACGCAGGAACTGGGGTGCCTTAGCCAGGGGAGTGCCGAGGGAGGGGTCAGCGTCGATGAGAGCGCCGAGGTCCTCAATCTGTGCGCCGTAACGCTCCAGCAGGTGGGTGATGCGGTCCTCATCCCAGCCGTAACGCTCTGCGTAGCGTGCACGGTTAGCAGCGATTGCGTGGTAGCCGTCTGCACCGACCAGACCGATAGTTGCGGTCACGGAGGGGTTCTGCTTAGCCTGCTCACCCAGTGCGAAGTCGACAGCGTCTGCAGCCATGACACGGTAGGTGGTGAGCTTGCCGCCTGCGATTGCGCTCATGCCGGGTGCAACCTCGGTCACGGTGTGCTCGCGGGAAACCTTGGTGGATGCTGCGCCGTCCTTGACCTTGGGCTGCAGTAGCGGGCGCAGACCGGTGTAGGTGCCGATGATATCCTCGCGAGTCAGCGGGTTAGCGATCAGCTTGTTAGCCTGCATCAGGACGTAGTCGATGTCCTTACTGGTTGCGACGGGGCGCTCGCGGTCCTCGGCGTAGGGGGTGTCGGTGGTGCCGATAATCCAGTAACGCTGCCAGGGAATGATGAAGAGAACGGATTTCTCGGTCTTGGTGAAGATACCGCTGGTTGCGTTGATACGGTCGCGGGGAACAACGATGTGGATACCCTTGGAAGCCAGAACCTCCAGGCCAGCATTGGGGTTAGCCAGGGACTCGGACTCTTCGGTCCACACGCCGGTTGCGTTGATGACGTGCTTTGCACGGACGTTCAGGCGCTCGCCGGTCTCCAGGTCGGCCAGCTCTGCGCCGATGACGCGGCCGGATGCGTCCTTGGTGAAGCCGACAACCTGGGTGCGGGATGCAGCCAGTGCACCGTAGCCTGCAGCGGTGCGGATGACGTCGATGACGAGGCGTGCATCGTCAACACGTGCATCGTAGAACTGGATTGCGCCGCTGAACGCGGAGTCCTTGATGTCGGGGAAGACGGTCTTGGTGCCGGTCTTGGAGAAGTGACGCTGGGAGGGGACGCCCTTGTTTCCGCGGGAGCCGAGGAATGCGAGGGTGTCGTACATGCCGATGCCGATTGCCGAGTATGCACGCTCAATGACAGGCATCTTCAGCGGCCATAGGAAGGGCTGTGCGTGCACCAGGTGGGGTGCAATCTTGTTCAGCAGCAGGCCACGCTCGGTCAGTGCTTCAGTCACGAGCTTGAAGTCGAGGTTGTAGAGGTAACGCAGACCGCCGTGGACGAGCTTGGAGGACCATGCGCTGGTGCCTGCAGCCCAGTCACCTGCTTCGACGATGCCGGTGCGCAGACCGCGGGTCGCTGCGTCGAGGGCAATGCCTGCGCCGGTAATGCCGCCGCCTACAACCAGGATGTCAAGTTCTTCATTGACCATGCTCTTGAGTGCCTGGGTGCGGGATTCGGCAGTCAGCTGAGACTGCTGTGCAAAGTGTTGGGAGCTCATGTAGCGCTCTTTCTGCTCGTGCCGCGTGTGCGGCATGGGGTTTCATCTTGCATTTAGTAAAACCCAATGGTGAAATAATAACCAAGTAGCATGAACGGATTTTCACTAGGGGTCTGTAGTCAATGAACGAACGCACTAATCACACCTATGAAGCGGCGCAGCTTTACTACATCCACAACATGACAATGGACGCTATCGCGGCCCGTCTAGGGGTTTCGCGCGCCACTGTCTCACGCCTGCTTAAAAGCGCTCGCGAGAGCGGAATGGTGCAGATTCGTCTGGACGAGTCCTTCCGTACCCGTAGTGAGCTGGAGCGACGTATTGGTGAGCGCTATAAGGTGCGTGTCACCCTCGTGAATGTGCGACCCGATGCAACCCCCATTGCCCGCATGAGCCAGGTATCTCGCACTGCGGCGGCGCTACTTGATTCCCTGGTTGACAACGGAACGAGTCTGGGTGTGGCGTGGGGTTCAACCATGACTGAGATTTCTCGCCACCTACCTCGCCGCCCGCTTACCGGTGTGACTGTGGTTCAGCTGAACGGCGCGGGTAACGCCCACCATTCCGGTATTCCGTACCTGGGTTCTCTGCTGGGGCATCTGGTGAACGCTTACGATGCGCACACGATTCACTTCCCGGTTCCTGCGTTCTTTGACTATGCGGACACCAAGACCGCCATGTGGCGTGAGCGTAGCGTGCAGAAGAACCTGCATGCCCAGCACAATGTTGACCTCGCCATTTTTGGTGTGGGTGCTTTTGGTGGCCCTATTCCGTCTCACGTGTATTCGGGTGGTTATTTTGAGGCGCAGGAGCAGCGTCACTTGCGGGAGCTGGGTGTTGTGGGGGATATGTGCACGATTCTTTTGCGTGAGGACGGCTCTTGGGCTGATTTGGAGCTGAATAAGCGTGCATCCGGTCCGACTCCGAAGGAGCTGGCTCGTATTCCGCGTCGTATTTGCGTTGCGTCCGGTACTCACCGTGTGCGTGCTTTGCGTGGTGCCTTGCGTACCGGCGCGATTACTGATTTGGTTCTTGATGATGCGTTGGCAAAGGCGCTCATGGAGAAGTAGCTAAAAATAATCGCCGCGGGAATGAGGGTCCGTGGTTATGGGCTAAAAAGGTACCTTGAATCTGAAAGGGTAGCGCTGAGAGCTTTCCACGTGAACCTCTCAATCGCCGCCTGAACAATGTTTCAAGGCGCCGTTTAGTATCGTCAAAAACTGCACCGATAATGGCGTGAAGGTCGGTAGCGCCGGCCTGTTTACTACCGGTACCTCTGGCACTGAGAATTCCATATGGGTGGGGGTAACACGATGGTTGGTGTGAGCACCTACGGCTACCCCTACCCGAGGTACCCGGAGGGTGCCGTGCCGGTCCGTCGGTTCCTGAGAACACGCTTTTTGCTCCCGGTATGGAGCATTGGGATATGACTGGCCGCGGCCTACGTAAGATTTGGGACCGTAACGATGTGTACTCTTCGGCTGTTATTCGCTATTGCTCCGCTGATGGCCTGATGTACACGCTGTGAGCGTTGCCGCGCTTCGGCTTTGGTAGCTCCTGTGGGTGCTCTGAATCTCGATGCGCTGCGCCGTTGCGCGCAGACCGGTTAGGCTGGTACTGGCGACGAGAATGTTCTGGAGTTGAGTACCGCTATTCCTCGCGGTCATCGTCTGGATATTCAGCTGAATTATCAGGTGGCTTCGGGTGTTACCGGTTCTGCGTTGAAGCAGGTTCATGTGAGCGCTGTGCTGGATATGACGGCGGCTGGTTTGTCCTCTTCGTGCTACGAGGTGCAGAGCCGGACTGTGGTTGCTTCGCTGAACTAGCAGTTGAGCTGGCCCCGTGACGGATGTGCACGGGGGGGGGTGGAGTGGCTCCACTGTTGCGTGCTTTTATAGCTCTACATATAGGCGCCTGTTGAAAAAGACATATTGAAAGGTCGAGGCCGTTTGTGGGAACGGCCCCGACCTTTGCGTTGGTCGGCTTATCGAGATGGGCGGCAACCAATTTTTCCTATGCGGTTTCGGTCTTGTTGTGTTCACTGAATGCCACCTGCACGGCGTGGTGTAGCGCTTGACGCACCATGGCAATGGCGGGGTTGGCGGCGGACTCTCGGCGTACCGCGGTAAAGATTTTGCGGGAGGGTTTACCGGGGAGCTCTACGATGCGTAGTCCCTCGGTGGTGGAAAGAGAGGAAAGGATGAAACCGGGCACGATGGTGACGGCGAATCCTGCTTTGACGAGGTTGGAGTTCGTGATCATGTCGTTGGCGCTGTAGCGGATGACCGGCTCGAATCCTGCGGTGCGGCACTGGTTGAGTGCCCAGCTGCGGGAGGTGTTCTGCTCCATTTCGAGGACCCAGGGCAGTGCGTGCGCCTCCTCGATTGAGGTGATGGTGGAGGTACTGGGCACGATGAGGCTGAGCGGGTCTTCGGTGAGTAGCTCGGAATGCAGTTCGGGGTATTCGGGGATGTGGTGGTGCGGGTAGGCTTCGGAGAGCACCATGTCGTATTCGCGGCTTCGGGTCAGGGAGGTGCCGGTTTCGGGGTCGATTTGCAGTACCTGCAGGGTGAGCGAGGGGGCATGCTCGGCAAGGTAGGTGAGGGTTTCCGGTAGCAGCGCGAAGGCCGCGGACTGGAAGATGGCGAGGCGGACCATGCCTGCCGGTTCGCCGGTGAGGTTGGCGACGGAGGTTTGCATGCGGTCGAGTTCACGCAGGATGCTTCGGGCGCTGTCGACGATGATGAGTCCGGCGCTGGTGAGCTGTACGCGCCTGCCGATGCGCTGCAGCAAGGGGGTGCCGGTTTCTTTTTCGAGGGTGGCAATCTGCTGGGAGACGGCGGAGGGGGTGAGACTGAGTGCTTCAGCGGCGGCGATGACGGTGCCGCGTTCTTGGATTTCAAGGAGCATTTGCATGCGTCGGATGTCGTAGATTGACACGTTTTTCCTCCCTGGTGCACTCGGTTATTCGGGTAGGCTGCGCTTCCGAACTCTTCCGTGGTGTGTCTCTTATCGTGGACCCTTATCTATGGTACCGTGCGGGCTTCTGGCCGGTTCTTTTTGAGGCGCATGAAGTGGGGTGATGGCATGTTGGCTTGTGTAGCGAGTATTTTCGCGTTGATGGGACGATTCTTGGGTGTGAAGACTCCTCTGGGAATGGTTTTGAGGTGTTCGTTTGTTACGAAATTAGTTCGATATTTGCGCGCTGAAAGTGCTAGCCTGAGAGAGATGAATAGCGATGTCGCTACAAACCTTACCTTATGTCTCTTCGAACAGTAGGTTCGGAGGGGGCGCAGGGTGAAAACCTCACCACGCAATCATTAAGAAAATCTAAATGAGTTTTGGAAAAAACATTCAGTTTTTCTAATGAGGTATTTATTACCCTTTTGTGGTGAAATAGAGACATCGCCAAACGTGGTGTGCGCCGCACACAGTAAGATAGTTAGGAGTCAAGGATGACCCATCCTTTCGCATCTGAGCACTACCAGAAGATGGCTCTGGAAGCTCGTCAGCTTGTTCGTCAGTGGGTAAACGAGTCCCAGTCGATCAAGCCCACCTTCGCAGCTGAGCAGCTCGCCGGTGTTCTGAAGGACCCCAATGGTCTTCCCTTCACCGTCGGCTTTGTTGATGGCGTTATTCGCCCCGAAGACGACAACGTCTCCGGCCGCAACCTCTCCCGCATTTCCGGTCTGGCACCTTCCTTCCTGCCCTGGTACATGAAGTCCGCTGTTGGCTTCGGTGGCAAGCTAGCTGGCAAGGTTGCGTGGCCCACCGTTCCCGTTGCACGCCGCGTGTTGCGCGAGATGGTCGGTCACCTGATCGTTGACGCTTCTGAAGAGAAGCTGGGCGACGCTATCGCAGAGCTGACCAAGACCGGTAACCGCCTGAACGTTAACCTGCTCGGTGAAGCAGTTCTGGGTGACAAGGAGGCAGAGCACCGCCTGGCTGAGACCAAGCGCCTGCTGGCACGTGACGACGTTGACTACGTCTCCATCAAGGTGTCCGCTGTTTCCGGACCCCACCAGCACTGGGCATTCGACGAGGTCGTTGAGACCGCTGTTCGCCGCCTGACCCCCCTGTATGAGCTGGCTGCATCCACCTCCCCCAAGAAGTTCATCAACCTGGACATGGAGGAGTACAAGGATCTGGACCTCACCATTGAGGTATTCACCAAGATCCTGGACCAGCCCCACCTGAAGGACCTGGAAGCAGGCATCGTGCTCCAGGCATACCTGCCCGATACTCTGGCTGCAATGCAGCACCTGCAGGAATGGTCCGCAAAGCGCGTTGCTGCTGGCGGCGCAGGCATCAAGGTCCGCCTGGTTAAGGGTGCAAACCTCTCCATGGAAATCGTGGAAGCTGTTATGCACGGCTGGCCGCTGACCACCTGGGACACCAAGCAGGCTGCTGACACCAACTACAAGCGCGTTCTGGACTACGCACTGCGTCCCGAGCACGTGAAGAACGTTCGCCTCGGTATTGCAGGCCACAACCTCTTCGACGTTGCTTTCGCTCTGCTGCTGTCCGAGGACCGCGGTGTTAAGGACCGCGTCGAGTTCGAGATGCTGATCGGTATGGCTGAGCAGCAGGCTGAGATTATCCGCCGCCGCGTTGGTCACCTGCTCCTGTACGTGCCCGTCGTGAACCCCAAGGAATTCGACGTTGCAATCGCATACCTGATTCGTCGTCTCGAGGAGAACGCATCCTCCGAGAACTTCATGTCCGGTATCTTCGACCTGGCAACCGACGAGTCTATCTTCAAGCGTGAAGAGGACCGCTTCATGCGTGCACTGAACTCCGTCACCGACGAGGTTCCCGCATCCAAGCGCACCCAGAACCGTCTGACCGAGAATGAGGACGACGTCTTCGTACCGGCTGGCCGTTTCGAGAACACCCCCGACACCGACCCCGCACTGGCTGGTAACCGTGAGTGGGGCCGCGCAATCCTTGAGCGCTCCAAGACCACTAAGCTGGGTATCGACACCCTCAAGGCTAACGAGCTGACCAGCGAGGCTGAGGCTGAGAAGCTGATCAAGGAAACCGAGGAAGCTGGCAAGGCTTGGGGCAAGCTCTCCGGTCACGAGCGTGCAGAGATTCTGCGCAAGGTCGGTAAGGCTATTGCACTGCGCCGCGGTGACCTGCTGGAGGTTATGGCAGCTGAGGCTGGCAAGACCCTGGAGCAGGGCGACACCGAGGTCTCCGAGGCGATTGACTTCGCATACTACTACGCAATGCTGGCTGAGGACCTCGAGAAGATCGACGGCGCAAAGCCCAAGTCTGTTGACCTGACCCTGGTTGTTCCCCCGTGGAACTTCCCGACCGCTATCCCCGCCGGTGGTGTTCTGGCTGGTCTGGCAGCAGGTTCTGCTGTCATCTTCAAGCCCGCAACCATTACCGCACGTACCGGTGCCCTGATCGCAGAGATTATGTGGGATGCAGGCGTCCCCAAGGAAGTTCTGAAGCTCGTCAAGGTTGTTGACCGCGCTGCAGGCAAGTTGCTCATCTCGCACCCCGAGGTTGACCGCCTGATTCTGACCGGTGGTTACGAGACTGCTGAGCTCTTCCGCTCATGGCGTGATGACCTGCCCCTGTTCGGTGAGACCTCGGGTAAGAACTCGATTATTGTCACCCCGAACGCTGACATCGACCTTGCCGTCAAGGATGTTGTTTACTCGGCATTCGGTCACGCAGGTCAGAAGTGCTCCGCTGGTTCGACCGTTATCCTGGTTGGCTCCGTGGCACAGTCCGAGCGTTTCCGCCGTCAGCTGATTGACTCCGTCAGCTCGCTGCACGTAGCACACCCGCAGGACATTGAGTCCGAGATGGGCCCCGTTGTTCAGAAACCGGAAGAGAAGCTGTTGCGCGGTCTGACCACCCTCGGCCCGGGCGAGCGTTGGCTTATCCAGCCGAAGGAACTGGACGAGACGGGCCGCCTGTGGAGCCCCGGTGTTCGTGAAGGTGTCAAGCCCGGTTCCGAGTACCACATGACTGAGTACTTCGGCCCCATCCTGGGCATCATGACCGCTGACACCCTGGAAGAAGCAATCGAGCTGCAGAACGCACCCGATTACGGCCTGACCGCAGGTCTGCACTCGCTGGATGCTGACGAGCTCGAGCTGTGGCTCTCCAAGGTCCAGGCAGGTAACCTGTACGTCAACCGTGCAATTACCGGTGCAATCGTTCAGCGTCAGCCCTTCGGTGGTTGGAAGAAGTCCACCGTGGGTTCCGGTACCAAGGCTGGTGGCCCCAGCTACCTGATTGCTCTGTCCGATTGGGAGCCCGCACAGGCAACCGCAACCGCTGTCACCCAGTCCGTGACCGTCCGCGAGACCCTGGCCACCATCGAGAACTCCGAGCTGGGTAAGCGTGAGGACTTCGGCTTCATCAAGCGCGGTGTCTCCTCTGACGCACACGCTTGGGATACCGAGTTCGGCTTCGGTCACGATCCCTCGAAGCTGGGCGTGGAGCGCAACATTCTGCGCTACGTACCCACCCAGGTTCTGGTTCGTGCTGACGAGTCCGCATCCGCAGCAGAGACCCTGCGTGTTGTGCTCGCCGGTCTGGCAGCTAACGCACCGGTCGCTCTGTCCGTCGGTAAGGACCTGCCGGTCGACGTCCGTGGTGTCCTCGAGAACAAGGGTATCAAGTACGAAGTCAAGTCGGACGCTCAGTTCCGTGAGTACCTGGCTTCGAACGCTAAGACCCCGGTTCGCGCACTGGCTGGTACCCCGCTGGAAGGCACCCGTATCCGCTATATCGGTAACGATGAGAAGTCCATCTACTCGGCACTGGGTGGTCGCCCGGACGTTGCAGTGTATTTCGCACCCGTCACCGAGGCTGGCCGTATCGAGATGCTGCCCTTCCTCCGCGAGCAGGCTGTTTCGATTACCGCACACCGTTTCGGTAACCCGAACCGCTTCTCCGAGCGCGTCATTTCTTCCCGCTAAGGCGCTGTGAGAGTTTAGCTCTCTAGTCTTAGGCTCAGGGCCCTACACCTTTATGGTGTGGGGTCCTGAGCCTTTTTGCGTACCCTGCACCTTTTACGCACTGTGCTGTACCCCTTTGTATACGCTGTATCCATTCCGTAGGTTCCATAACCTACGGGAGGTGCCCGGTAATCGGGGGAGTGGCTTGTAGAGTATGCGCGGCGGGGTGATTGATAAATAGTGGGACTATTCGGCTCTTGAGAATGGTTGGAGGGGGTGGGCACAGTATAGTAGATGAAAAATAGTGTCTTAGAAGTAGTACGGGAGTGTTTAGGCATGCCCCGCATTACTTCTTATGTGATAATTGGTGTAGGACGTTTCGCTATCCCACACGCGGAACGACACCGTGCGCGGGATAGTCCGCGCTACGCAAAATCACACTGAAAGGACACCGCTGCTATGAGCAACGTTCCCGCAGAACTCTCGTACACTTCTGAGCATGAGTGGGTTTCCGCTCTCACCGCTGAGGGCACTGTCCGTGTTGGTATTACCGACCACGCTCAGGATGCACTGGGTGATGTCGTCTACGTCGATCTTCCCTCTGTCGGCGACTCTGTAGTTGCTGAGGATAGCTTCGGAGAGATTGAGTCCACCAAGTCCGTCTCTGATCTTTTCGCTCCTATTGCCGGCGAGATTGTTGCAGTGAACGAGGGTCTGGAAGATGATCCCGCACTGGTTAACTCGGACCCCTACGGAGAGGGCTGGATTGTTGAGATTCGCCCCGAGAACGCTGATGATCTGGCAAACCTGCTGGATGCAGAGGCATACAAGGCTGAGCTAGGTAAGCTCTAAGTCGGATAGATTCTAAGACCTTCTATAGGCCTCAGATAAGAGGTATGTAGTGGTGAAACGGCGAGACCTATTGGTCTCGCCGTTTTTCTTTTAAAATGCACACAAACGCAAGTAGCGGGGTGCATTTAAGGTTCTTCTTGAGGGTGTCTAAACCTGCTGAAGAGGCTTGAAAGATAGCTAAACCCTAAGTGGGAATTTCTTTCAAGTTAAATGTGATGAAAACTTCTACTACCGAGAGAAGATAAAAT